>NZ_JAQUOY010000015.1 GCF_028716865.1 Candidatus Methylomirabilis sp.
CGATTCCAACCTCAGGAAGCGCCGATTTGGGCGAAACCCAACACTATCCTCATCTCGCGATGGGCGATCCGACAATCTGGATCTCCAGTTCAAGCGCCACTCCTGTCTTGACCATCACTAGGGCTCTAGCTTGCTCGATCAGCCAGAGCACATCTGTCGCCGTAGCCCCGCCGAGATTTACGATAAAGTTACCGTGTTTCTCGGAGATCTGCGCTCCTCCACGCCGGAGCCCCTTGAGCCCCACCTGCTCCACCAGACGCCCCGCGAACTCTCCCGGAGGGTTCTTGAAGATGCACCCTGCCGACCTAACCTCCACAGGCTGCGTTAGATTCCTCTTCGCCAGCGACGTTGAGATCGTCCCTCTGATCGCTGCCGCCATTCCGCGTCGGAGCGTGAAGCAAGCTTCAACGATCACTGAACCTGCCGGAAGGATACAGTGCCTGTAACCCGGTCTGAGTTCCTCCCGCGTGAGATACCGCTCCTCGCCCAAGCCGTCCACAAGTCGAACCCAGTCCAGGTGATCGACGATGGCGCCCACGGGCGTCCCGGCATTCCCCCTGATCGCTCCTCCAACGGTTCCCGGCACTCCTGCCAGCCCTTCGAGACCGGTCAGGCTACTCATCGCGGAGAGGGCCAGCAGACGGCTTGTCCGCACGCCGGCCCCGCACCTGATCTGCTCACCGGTCGCTTGGAGTTCCAGAAAGGTTCGTGAGAGATTGATAACCAAACCCCTGACCCCTCCATCCAACACCAGCATATTACTTCCACTGCCGAGGATCAGGAGAGGAATCGCCTCGTCCCGCGTTACCTTGAGTAAGGTCTTCAGATCTTCAAGGCCAGCGGGGTAGACCATCACCTCGGCTGGGCCTCCGATCCGGAAGTAGGTATGCAGGGCGAGCGGCTCTTCAGTGAGGATCGTTCCCTTGATCACACCGTGCAGCCTTTCCTGCAACTTGAACTGCGTCGTAATCATTTCCGTCACACTTACTCTAACCCCTCCACCCTATACCCTGTCTTTCAGCCGGCCGAGAATCTGCTCGCCGGCCTTCCAGATGTCGCCCGCGCCCATGGTGATGACTAGGTCGCCGGGACGAGTCAACTCAAGGACCCGGTCCGGGATCTCTTCCTTGCGTTCCACATACAGGACCTCCGGTCCTCTCCGGCCGGCAACCCCGTCCGCAATCTGTCTACCCGAGACGCCGGTAATCGGCGCCTCCCCAGCCGGGTAGATCTCGGTGATGATCACCTGATCGGCCAGATCGAAGGCGGATGCGAACTCGGGTAGGAGCCTGCAGGTCCTGGTATAACGATGCGGCTGGAAGACGGCGATCAGCCGCCGATCAAATCCAGCCCTGGCCGCTCTCAGTGTGGCCTGGATCTCTGCCGGGTGATGGGCGTAATCGTCCACCACCATGATATCCTGAGGGCTTCCCTTTACCTGAAAACGTCGAGCGACACCGGAGAACTCCCCGAGCGCCGTCCGGATCACGGCAAACTCGATCTCCAGCTCGAGGCCCACTGCCATTGCCGCCAATGCATTCGACACATTATGCAATCCGGGAACCCTGAGTTGTATCTCCCCCAAAGGCTCTCCCCTGAACCTCACCTTGAAGTTGGAGTTGAGTCCGGTCAGCGAGATTCCCTCTGCCGTCAAATCGGCCCGCTCGTTACAGGCATACGAGATAATGCGTTTCTCCACCCTGGGCAACAGGTCCCGGATCTGTTCTTGATCGAGGCACAGAATAGCGGAGCCATAGAAAGGGACTTTATTGATGAACTCGAGGAACGTCTCTTTGATCTGCTGCAGATCACGGTAGTAATCGAGATGCTCGGCGTCGATGGTAGTCACGACGGCGATGGTAGGAGCCAGCTTGAGGAAGGAACCGTCGCTCTCGTCTGCCTCCGCGACCATGAACTCGCCACGCCCGAGCTTCGCATTGCTGCCAAGCGCATCCAGCCTGCCCCCGATGACTACCGTGGGGTCGAGGCCCGCCTTGGCCAGGACCGTGGCTACCATGGAGGTCGTCGTGGTCTTCCCATGGGTGCCGGCAACCGCGACGCCATACTTCATCCGCATCAGTTCAGCCAGCATCTCAGCTCGCTGAATGACCGGGATGGCGTGAACCTTCGCCGCGACAATCTCGGGATTCTCCGGCGAGACCGCCGAGGACCGGACCACAACGTCGGCATCCTGTACGTGGGCGGGATCGTGACCGATCTGAATGGCAATTCCCAACTCCTGGAGGCGAAGGGCGTGCTCTGACACCTTCAGATCGGAGCCGCTGACCTGATAGCCAAGATTGTGGAGGACCTCGGCAATTCCGCTCATTCCGACCCCCCCGATCCCGACGAAGTGGATGTGCCGAATCTTTTTAAACATGACCACAACTCCGAGTTCCGCTTCGCAATTCCGGGCTGGTCACTTGAAACTTGGCGCCTGGCACCCGGGCCGCAGTGAGCGTCACGAGATCGGCCAAGCGGGCTGCCGCATCCGGCTTCGCCAAGGCCTTCGCCCCGCGCGCCATAGCCTCAAGCCCCTCTCTGTCGCGAAGAAACGTCCGTATGAGCTCGGCCACTGCGGCGCCGCTCAACTCGCGGTCCAGGACCATCCGGGCTCCACCGGAGGCGATCAGCGCTTCAGCATTGTAGCGCTGGTGATCGTTGGCGGCAAAGGGGAACGGAACGAGCACTGACGGTTTCCCCAGGGCGCAGAGCTCTGCCACAGTGCCGGCCCCCGCCCGACAGAGGCAGAGATCGGCGGCGGCATACGCCACAGCCATCGCCTGGAAGAATGGCTCTACCACCGCGGGGCACCCAAGCGCATCATACCCTTGTCGAACAGCAGAAAGGTCGCGCGGACCCGTGGCATGAATGAACTGGATTCGCTCTCGCTCGTCTGTAAGCTGAGGGAGCGCCTCCATGACCGCTCGGTTCAGCCCGTGAGCCCCCTGACTGCCGCCGAAGATCAAAAGGGTAAATCGATTCGGATCGAGGCCCAAGCGGGTCGCTGCCTCTGTCCTGCTCACGCCGAAGAGCTCCGTTCGGACCGGATTGCCGGTCACAAGCACGCTGCCCTTGGGGAAAAAATCGGATGCCTCTTCAAAGGCGACCGCAACGCGATCAACGAACCTCCCCAACCATCGGTTGGCAAGCCCCGGCAAGGCGTTCTGTTCATGGATCACGGTTGGAACCCTTGTAAGCACTCCCGACAGCGTCATGGCAGCTGAGGCATAGCCACCAAACCCGACCACAACATCGGGACGGAACCGTCGAAGGATCGATAGAGACCGGATAAGACCTGAGGGGATCAGCATGAGGCTCCGAAGTCGCGACAGTAGCCGCTTGCCCTGCAGGCCTGAAGCCTTGATCCCCTCGAAGTCCCAACCTCTCGTGGCCAGCAACGTCGCCTCAACCCCTCCCTCGACGCCAACAAACAGGAGCGATAGGTCAGCCTGCCTTGACCTGAGTTCCTCGGCCAATGCAATAGCAGGAAAGAGGTGACCGCCAGTCCCGCCTCCTGTAATAATGGCCTTCACGCGAGTCGTCCTCTCGCCGTCTGACGACGGGAGATGCTGAGCAAGATCCCGATGCACAAAAAGGTAGTGACAAGGGATGTGCCGCCGAAGCTGACCAGTGGCAAAGGCAAACCCGTGATGGGTAGCAGGCCGACAACTACCCCAAGGTTGATGGCGGCTTGTGTTACGATAATAAAGGTAATCCCCATCGCCGCGTAAGCGCCAAACAGGTCAGGCGCCCGGAGTGCGATCCTGGTCCCGCGCCACAGGAGAATACCGAAGAGAAAGACCACCAGCAGCGTCCCCACGAGCCCTGCCTCCTCCCCGACAACGGCAAAGATAAACTCGGTATGGGACTCGGGCAGATAGCCCAGCTTCCCATAGCTGTCTCCGAGCCCTCGTCCCAGTAGTCCCCCAGGCCCTATTGCGTAGATTGACTGGTGGGTCTGATGCGCCGCCTGGGAGGAGGCGTGACTGGGATCCAGAATCGTCATCACGCGCGTTCTGGCATACGGGTGGGCCAGGACGAGCGTGACGGCAAGTGTCACCACCACAAGTACAACAATGCCCAGGTGGCTGAGACGGACGCCTGCCACGAAACAAAGCGCCATGGCTACGCACAGCAGGACTGCCACCATCCCAAAGTGAGGCTGCAATACAATCAGGCCACACACGAGTCCGGAAAGGATAAGCGGCAAGAGAAAGCGTTTGGCGAAGTGCTCCTCCCCATCGGCGCTTTTGGCAAAGTACCTGGCCAAGAGTAGAACGATAGAGAGCTTGGCAAGCTCGGAAGGTTGAAAGGAAACCCCGAACAGCCTGATCCACCGACGGGCGTTGTTGACCTTAACCCCGATTGATGGGACCAGCACCAGAACGAGGAGAAACAACGAGAAAAAGAACAACAGGGGCGCATACCGCTGAAATGTGCGGTAGTCGCGGTACATGGCCCAGACCATGACCATCAACCCGATCAGGGCCCAGAGGAGCTGCTTCTTCAGGAAAAAGAACGGATCGCCGTATTTCTCCTGAGCCTTGATAGCGCTCGCGCTATAGACCATCACGATACCGAGCCCGACCAGTAACAGGGCGACGCTGCACAGTAGCCTATCATAAGAGATGCGCTTACCAATCATGCGTGCCCCCGTATGCTGTAAATAGGAGGCAGAAGCCTCCGTACCGCCGCCTTGAAGACACGCCCCCTCTCTTCAAAATCAGTAAACATATCGAAGCTGGCGCAGGCCGGCGAAAGCAGCACAATATCCCCCGGCGATGCGGCGGCTGCGGCGCACCGAACGGCCTCCTCAAGACTCGAGGCCTCCTCCATCGGACAGGCTCCAGCCAACTCAAGCCGCAGTTTTGGAGCGGCCTGGCCGATCAGGATCAGCCTTTTTATCCGCTCGCGGGCAAGAGGCACCAGCGGCCTGAAGTCACCCTGCTTGTCCTTGCCGCCGGCGATGAGCACAATGGGGACAGTGAAACTTTGAAGTGATCGAACCACCGCCCCAACGTTTGTCCCCTTAGAGTCATCGATATACCGAACACCATCGATCTCGGCAACAAATTCCAGGCGGTGTGGGAGCCCTTCGAAGCTGGTGAGCGCATTCCGGATCGCCATAGGGGACACGCCGACTACCGCTGCCGCGAGGCTCGCAGCCAGGGCGTTCTCCAAATTATGCACCCCCTGGATCTTCACCTCGGACACCCGGCAGATCACCTCTTGCCTCCCGTCGAGGTTGAGGACCAAATGATCTCCCTCGACGTACGCCCCCGTATCGAGCGGTCTCGTTCGGCTGAATGCGATCCTCCGTCCCCTGACCTGCGCTGCCGCCTGGAGGACCAGCGGATCGTCCGCATTCACGATGGCAACGTCCGACGGTCTTTGGTTCTCGAAGATGCGGGTTTTGGCTCGGTAATAGTCCTCGACGCACGCATATCGGTCGAGATGATCAGGCGCGAGATTCAGGAGCAACGCCACGCGCGGCCTGAACTCCTCAATCGATTCCAATTGAAAGCTCGATAGCTCCGTCACTACACACTCGCCCGCCGCAAGAGAAGGCGCCACTTCGCAGAGGGGGGTTCCGATGTTGCCGGCCACATGCGAAGGCAAACCCGCTTGCGTGAGTATCGCGCCCAGAAGGGTCGTGGTAGTACTCTTGCCGTTGGTCCCGGTGATTCCTATGAATGTGGCTTCACTGTATCGGTAGGCCAACTCGACCTCGCCGATAAGCGGGATGCCTGCCTCACGGACCCGCTGAAACAGCGGCTCACGGAGATCGATCCCCGGGCTTACCACGACGAGATCGGCCGAGAGTAAAGACTGCAGACGATGCTCGCCCAGTTCAAGACTGACCCCGTCCTGCTCCAGGCCGCAGATGTCAGCACCGATCTCACGCTCACTCCTGCGGTCGGTACCGATGACCGTAGCCCCCTGCTTGAGTAACAGGCGGCAGGCCGCCTCCCCGGATCGCGCCAACCCCACGACCACTACCCGCTTGCCGGCCAGATCGATCATTACAGGCTCCACTTCACCTCAATTTCAATGTCGTGAGCGAAAGCAGGGCCAGGATAAAGGAGATGATCCAGAACCGAACAATGATCTTCGGCTCCGCCATCCCGTTCAGCTCATAGTGGTGATGGATCGGCGCCATCCGGAAGACCCGTCGGCCGGTCGTCCGGTAGGAGAAGACCTGCAGGATCACTGAGATGGCCTCCGCCACGAACACCCCCCCGACGATGAGCAGGAGTAACTCGCTTTTAACCAGGACAGCGAGCGTTGCCACGGCGGCCCCAAGCGCGAGCGATCCGGTGTCGCCCATAAAGAGCTGCGCGGGGTATGCGTTGTACCAGAGAAACCCCAGGCTGGCCCCAACGATGGCGCCGCCAAAGACGGTGAGCTCCGAGCTTCCCCTCACGAAGACCACCTGCAGGTAGTGGGCGATGCTGGCATTCCCTGCAACGTACGCCAGGATCGTGTACGCCGCAGCCGTCATCAGAATCGGGCCGATAGCCAGTCCATCCAGGCCATCGGTCAGGTTTACCGCATTTGACGTGCCAACGATGACCAGCATCACAAACAGGACGTAGCCCCAGCCCAGATCCGGCATCCAGTGTTTGAGGAAGGGAATAGCCAGCTTCGTGGTGGACGGATCGACCGGGTTGATATACAGGCAGAGCCCAACAAGCAGGCTGGGAATCGCCTGCCACAACAGTTTTGCTCTGGCCGAAAGCCCCTTGCTGTTCTTGGACACCACCTTCAGGTAGTCGTCGATGAACCCCACCGCCCCCATCCAGACCATACAAAATAGGGCAAGCCAGACGAATCGGTTGGCCAGGTTCGCCCAGAGCAACGTGGCGATGAACACAGAGGCCAGGATCAGGAGGCCGCCCATCGTGGGCGTCCCGGCCTTCTGCAGATGATCCGCTGGTCCGTCGTCCCTGATGCTCTGGCCGATCTGTAGCTCCCGAAGCTTGCGGATCAGCGCAGGTCCCAGCAGTAAACTGATCAGCAGCGCGGTGAGGATAGCCCCAGCCGTGCGAAAGGTGACGTACCGAAAGACGTTGAAGATAGAGTAGGTCTGGTGTAACGGGAAGAGAAGATGATAGAGCATTGAGTCTCATTTCCCCGGCGTCACCAGATGCCGTCGATCCACCAACGCCCTGCCTTCTGTCGATTTGAAATGGGTTGAACGCTTGTCTCGATGGGCCTCAAGCGCCAATTCCACCAGACGAACGACGAGATCCGCAGGCTTCACCCCGCTCCGCTCCCAAAGGGTAAAGGAAAGCGACCCAGGCATGGTATTGACCTCATTGACGTACGGTTTCATCGCGGCTGAGTCGATAAGAAAATCAACCCGGGAGATCCCGCGCGCGTCGATCGCCTGAAAGGCAGCTGCCGCCATGGACCGTATCTCATCAGCGAGGGTCTTTGGAATCCTGGCGGGAATGACACTTGGCGCCAGGTCCGCGCTCCCAGGCAGCTTGTCCTCCGGGTATTTGTCACGATAGCCCACAACCTCGCCAGAGCTGATGAGCTCCTCACATTCCGAGACGGTCAACGCATGGTTGCCCAGAACGCCGCATTGCACCTCGACACGCTGCTCAACAGCCCGCTCGACCAGCACGCGATGACTGAATCGCATCGCGCGCTTCGCCAGGCTCAACGCTTCGGCCGCATCATGAGCCACACCGATCCCAACGCTGGAGCCGGCTACGGCAGGCTTGACCACTACCGGGTAGCTCAGCCTGCGCTCAATCGCCTGTACGACGGCCGCTTCATCCTCCAACAGTTCACGCCGGGTAATGCCAATCCCCTCAACAACCGGCAGGCCTGCGCCCTGAAAGATGAGTTTGGAGATGATCTTGTCCATTCCCGCGGCCGAGGCGACGACCCCAGCCCCGACATACGGCAGATCGGCCATTTCAAACAGACCCTGGATCGTTCCATCCTCGCCGTGTGTCCCATGAATGACCGGGAAGGCCAAGTCGATTGTGGGGTAAAGCTGCTTACGAAGCCAGCCTTTCCGCTCCTGCTGTGGCATCAACGCGCCGACCGATGGGTCCGGCGCCAGAAAGAGCGGCTCAACGCCCGTCGCGCTCAGTCCCCGATCCAGATTGTCAAGCTGAGGCGTGTATCGTTCCCGATTCAGCCTCAGCTTGTCCGCATCGATCTTCGCTCGCTCAGTCGGTCCCGCCATGACGCTTCGTTCCGCCAGCCTCCGTATCTCGGCATCGACGGACAACAGATCCCGAACCGACTCACCAGTGAGCCACGTGCCCTCCGCCGTGAGAAAGATCGGCAGCGTCTCAAACTGGTCCTGCAACGAGAGGAGAACCTCATAGACCTTGCTGGCGGTCATGATGGAGATCTCTCGCTCCACCGAGCGACTTCCGAAGATCAGCCCTATGCGTCTGATGGCGCCACTCATGCGAACTCCAGGTACGTATCAGGCAGTCGATTCTCGTAGAGCAGGACATCGCCCTCTCGGACGATCGCCTTGAGGTAGTCTGTCACTTCACCGCTGTGCCGAGCCACCAGGACCCGGCTACCGGCAAAACCACCCTCGCGAAGCCCTTCACGTAGCGGTTGCGTCTGCTGTGGCCCGACCAGCAGGACGTAATCACACACCGCAGCGGCAGCCCGGCCAAACCGGCGGTTCTCCTCCGCCTCGATCTGGCCCAACTCCACCAGACCCGGCGTAATCAAGATCTTCGAGCCCCCCTCAAACTGGCTGAGGACCTCAAGGGCCATCTGCGCCCCGAGCGGGTTGGCATTGGCGACATCGATCAGCTTGATAACCCCGCCCTCTTCGCGGAGTTCCAGGCGCTTGGGCGCCGGCGTGAGAGACTTTACCCCATCGGCAATCTCCTCCAGGGGCACGCCGCACTCTAACGCAGCGGCTGTCGCCCCCAGGATATTGGCAATGTTCCAGCCTCCCAGCAGCTTGGTCTCGAACATGGCCGCGCCGTGCTCGGTCTCCACACGAAAGGCCGAGCCATGACTGGACAGTTTAATATCTTTCCCCCGGATGTCCAGAGCCCGCTCGTCCTCACCGACTCCGTACAAGCGCACGCGCCGACCTTCCCGCCTCGCGCGTTCGGCCAGTCGCAGAGCGCCTGGATCGTCAGCGTTCACGATCGCCAGGCCACCCGGTGGAAGCGAATCGATCAGCTCATACTTCGCCTCGGCGATCCGCTCCGGCGTGCCGAACCGCTCGAGGTGCTGGACCCCAACTGCTGTGAGGATGCCGAGCCGGGGCCGCAGGATCTCGCATACCTCCCTGATCTCGCCGGGGCCGTATGCCGCCACCTCAACGACGAAGAACTGGTGGTCGTCCCGAAGCGTCTCGCGGACGACCCGAACAATGCCCATGGTGGTATTGACGCCGTCAGGCGTCTTGAAGACCGAATAGCGCCTCTGAAGCAGCGTGGCGAGGATGAACTTAGTCGTCGTCTTCCCATAGCTGCCTGTGATCCCGACGACCTCTCCAGGATACTGCCGCATGCGCACTTTAGCCTGCGCATAGAAGCGGTGATTGATCGCCTGCTCCAACGGGGCGAGGCTCAGATTTGCCGCAAAGACGGTACCCGCTGCGACCTCGGATATCACGAGAAGGCCGGCGGCCAAACCGATACCGACAAGAAGGGCGCGAGGGGCCGGTATGAGTCGAGACACTAAGATCACAGTCAGCCAGGAGGCGGCAAACATGACCGCTGCTGCAAGGACGAATGTGACCGCTGCCACGCGCACCGCTCGGGGTGTCCACTGCAGCCGCTGGCTGACCTGGAGTGAGGACCACCGGGCTCTTAGCCATATCCCGGCACCCAGCCAAACAATATAGAACGTGCCTGTCCCGGCGTGCCCTAACCCTGGAATGTCAGGAAGCGGCAACCACGCGAGGAGGATTCCGGCCCCAAGGACCGCCACCTGGACGAGGGCCCCTCGGCCGTCCAGGGCTATACCCCAGTGCCTGGCGATCCAGCCTCGCAGGCGCGCACTGTTGTACCGCTCCAACTGAGTAAGGTATATCAGATCCAGATGGCGCGTGACAACGACCACCATATATGGCAAAACACCAGTTACAGCTCGGCCTAAGAATGAAGACCCAAGCGTTCTATCCGACCGCATCACCGACTGTCCTGACACAAAAACTCCCTTACCAACCGGCCAAAACGGTCTGGTCTGTCGACAAACGGGAAATGGCCGGCCCCTTCGAGCACCTCCAGCCGCGAACCCTGTATCCCACGCGCCATAATCTCCATCGAGGAGAACGGCACCTCCTGATCCCTGTCTCCCCAGATAATCAGGGTAGGCACGCGAATAGACGGCAAGATCGATCGGAGGTCTTCGCCCACGACCTTGATCAGCGTGGCACGCAATGGTCCGGCAGCCCGGTAGTCACGTGACCCTACCCGTTGATAGATCTTGGCCACAACTCGCTCGCCCATCCTACCCCACATAGGCAATGAAAAGAACCGCTTCGCCAGTTTGGCAGCTCCAACCTTCACGCGATACACAGGCCCTCGTCTCGGGCGGATCCCCGCGCTGGCCACAAGGATAAGATTTCTCACCCTCTTGGGCCACCGAGCAGCCAAGGCGAGCGCGATTCGGCCTCCAAATGAATGGCCGACTAGGGTGGCCACGGAGATATTGACACGATCCATAAACGCTTCGACATAGGAGGCATACTCCCATGTCCCCCACACCGTGGCCGCAGATGGAGTCCAGCCAAAACCGGGCAGATCAAGGGCGTATACCCGAAATCGATCCTCCAGAGCCTTGGCAACTGCGCCCAAGGACTCGGCTGAGGTACCCCACCCATGAAGGAGCACCACCGGACTGCCTTCCCCCCACACGGTAAAATGGGTATCCAGATCACCGATACGAATCAGCACACCACCACCACATACAGGGTAGAGGGTATAGGGGTTGGGGGGTTAAGAACGACAGAACCCCAACTCGTGAAGCGCCTCTCGCGCCACCTGTCGATCGTCAAAAGGGATCGTGCGATCGCGAAGCATCTGATAGGTCTCATGCCCCTTCCCCGCGATCACCACCATATCACCTCGTCCCGCCAGCGAGAGGGCCTCGCGAATAGCCATCCCTCGATCTAAAATTGTAACATAGCCCTTACCCTGACCCCATACCTTTTTCGCCCCGATCTCGATCTCCTCGGTGATCTGGCGAGGATCCTCGCTGCGAGGATTGTCGGAGGTGATCACGGTGAAGTCGGCCAACTGCAGAGCCGCTTCTCCCATAATCGCGCGCTTGCCCCGATCCCGATCTCCGCCGCACCCGAACAGGACGATCAAGCGGCCCGAACAGCACTGCCGTGCCATACGGAGGACACGTCGCAGGGCGTCAGGAGTATGCGCATAGTCAACCATCACGCTGAACTCCTGTCCCTCGTCTACCCGCTCACACCGACCCGGGACGTGGTGGAGCGCTGCGATCCCCTCTGCCACCGTCGACAGATCCACGCCTAGATGTAATCCTGTGGCGGCAGCCGCCAGGATATTGGACAGATTGTAGCTCCCCAGTAATGGGGAGCGAATCGCCGTCGCTCCCCACGGGGTCTGCAGTCGGCACCGAATGCCATCCGGCCCTATACCGATATCAGTAGCCGACAGATCCGCCGGCTGCTGCACGCTGTAGGTGTAGCGTCTCACATGCGTCGCCTCAAGAAAGAGGTTCGCAACGGGATCATCCAGATTAATCACCGCCGCCTTCTCGATCGTTTTTGTTGATCCAATGCCCAGTCCCTCAAACAGGGACAGCTTTGCGTTCCGGTACGCCTCCATGGTGCCATGAAAGTCCAGATGGTCCTGTGTCAGATTCGTGAACACAGCTACGTCAAACTCGCAGCCATCCACGCGATGCAGGGCCAAGGCGTGAGACGAAACCTCCATGACGACGCTGTCAGCGCCCAGATGCCCCATCCGTTTGAGGAGCGCTTGCAGATCGCAGGACTCCGGCGTTGTCCGCGCGGCCTCTATCTCCACCCCATTGCAGTGGTACCCGATCGTGCCGATCAGTCCGACCTGATGTCCCGCGCGTCGCAGCACCGACTCGACTAGGTAGGTGATGGTGGTCTTGCCGTTGGTCCCTGTCACACCCACCATGGTGAGCTTGCGCGAAGGATGATCGTAGAATCGACACGCGACCATGGCAAGGCTCTGCCTGGCATTAGCCACCTTCACCACCGTCCCACCCCGCAGCGCCTGCTCCGGCAGGTCGCTGCGCTCCACCAGGGCTGCAACGGCTCCCGCTGCCCAGGCGGCCTGGAGGAAGTCGTGGCCATCCCGCCTAAACCCGCTGATGCAGACAAATAGATCCCCAGGCCTTACCTGTCTGGAATCGTAGCGGATCTCATGGATCTCCAGATCGACGGACCCGCGGAGGAGCTGGTGCTCGCTCCCGTTAATTAAGGCGGAAAGATGCACTGCGAATTCCTTCTACCAACCGGGGCTGCTCTTGGGTGCCCGGGGTAATCCTGAGATGCTTCAGCGACTCACGCGCGATCTCCCGGAACGTCGGCGCCGCAATCGATCCACCCCAACGGAGTATGCTCGGCTCGTCGATAGCTACGATGATGGCCAGTCGAGGTTGCTCGACTGGAACGAACCCGACAAATGACGCCACCACCTTATGCCGCGAGTAACGGCGAGTGGTCGGATCCAGCTTCTGAGAAGTCCCGGTCTTCCCGGCGACCTCGAATCCCTCCACGGCCGCAGCCTTCCCCGTCCCTTCCGTCACTACCCCCTTGAGGATGGATGCGAGGGTTCTCGCCGTGGCCTCGGAGATGACTCGCCTGACCTGCATTGGCGCGTTCTCGCGAATGACTTTGCCGTCCGCCGCAACGATTGACTTTGCGACGTATGGACGAACCAGGTTGCCGCCGTTCGCAATCGCGCTCATCGCCACCAACATCTGCAGCGGACTCACGGAGATCTCCTGCCCGATGGAGAGCGAAGCGAGCGAGAGGGCGGACCACTCCTTCGGGCGTCGGATCATGCCGGGCGTTTCTCCGGGCAGATCGATCTCAGTGAGATTTCCGAACCCGAATCCGCTGATATAATTATAATAGAGGCTCTTCCCAAGCCGCATGCCGACCTTGATGGCCCCCACATTGCTGGAGTGGGCCAGTACCTCAGCGAACGTGAGGCTCTCAAACCGCTCATGATCCCGAATGGTAACCCCACCCACCTCAATGGCGCCGCCCTCGCCGTTGAACCGATCTTCGGGCCGTACGAACTTCTCCTCCAGGGCGCCGGCGCCCACGATAACCTTAAAGGCCGATCCCGGCTCGTAGTAATCAGCCACCGCCCGATTCCGACGGGCGAAAGCTCGCGCCTCGGCATATGCATTGGGATCGAACGTGGGGTAGTTGGCAAGCGCCAGGATCTCGCCGCTGAAAGGATCCATCACAATAGCGCTGCCGCTGAGGGCGCCGGATTGGGTCACCGCAGCTTCCAACTCCCGCTCAGTAACGTATTGGATCACCTCATCAATCGTCAGGTAGAGATCTGCACCCTGTGTATCACCTGCTTCCTCTCTGAAAATCGGCCGACGCTTGGCATCCTGTTGTCGCACAATCCACTTACGCTTGCCGGCCAGGTAGGCATCGTACTGCAGTTCAAGTCCTTCCAGTCCACGATCGTCTGTTCCGACAAATCCCAACAGGTGGGCCGCCTGTTGCTGCTTTGGATAAAATCGCTTACTTTCTGCATCAGATTCGATCCCCTTCAGCATGAGGCGCGAGACAGCCTCCGCCTCCTCCGAGGAGACTGATCGCTTGATCCAGACAAACGACTTTTCTGTCTGCAATCGCTCAAGGATCTGCCCGACAGGTATGCCGAGCGCGGCAGATAGGGCTGCGGCGGTACCCTCCGGGTCCTCCACAAGAGACGGTCGGGCGAAGATTGAGGAAGTCGCGAGGCTGATGGCCAGTTCCCGACCATTGCGATCGTAAATCGTTCCGCGCCGGGAGGCCGATGGAACCCGTCGCCAGAATTGCCTCTTGGCGGCCTCTACCAGCTTCGGATATTGATACACCTGGAGAGAAAAGAGTTGGCCGGAAATGACAGTGAGGGCTACGGCAAGCGAGCAGAACAGGACGATGACACGACGTCGCAACAGACCGCGCTTTGCCGGCGCGGGCGCGGTTTCTCCTTTTTTGGTCGATCGCTCACGAATACGACGCTGCATCGGCATACCGGTCTTCTAAACACTACTCGACTACAAACCCGTCCGGACCAAAAGGAATTGTAATGCCCCTTCAGATCGTTACCCGTTGTTCTGGACAGTAGTAAATAAACACTTATTCAAGAGCTCGTTCATCTGAAAAGGCTTCGGCAGTACCTTTGTAATCCCGGCCTGCGCTACGTCCTCCGGGTCGAGTGAATAGAGGTCGCCCGTGATCAGGATAATGGGAGTTACTGCATCGGACCTGCGAATACATGCAGCCATCTCGAGGCCGGTCATTGCAGGCATTCGGTAGTCCGTCAGAATGAGATCGAAGCGGCATTCGCCCAGAGCGTGCAGTCCGGCGCGACCGTCCGGCACTGTTCGCACCTCGAAGCCTACCCGCTCAAGATAGTCTGTTAACAGCTCCCGCTGTATATAATCATCGTCCACGACAAGGATCTTTTGCCTTACATCATTGAGCTGCTGTACGTTCACTCTCCCTCCTCCTCCTCTTCTCTCTTCTTCTTTATCAACAGGAAGGGTGCATACACGCCATCACTCTGGACCCGATCCTGAAGATATTGAGATCCTTAAGAGCTCGTGTTGACTTGCATGGCCATCAACAACATGAGGAATTTCAATACCCCTAAAGATCGTTGCCGGTTGTCTTGGGCAGTAGCGACTCAACCACGATCACTTGACCCGGCTTAGGACTCGTGAGTCCAAGCTCACGATGGGCAATCTCCTCTACGCGACGGAGCGACCTGAGTCGGGCTACCTCCAGGCGCAGCTCTTTCTGCTGTCGAACGAGGCCGGCGCGCTCCCCCGCAAGGTATTCTACCTGGTACCCAAGTCGAACCACCTGAATGTGCTGCCAGACGTAACACAGGACCCCGAGCAGAACGAGGCTTCCCAGCAACAGCGATGGGAGCAGATCGAACCTTCGGATCTGATCAACCCGCGGTTTCAGTAAACTGCTTGCCCGGTCTCGTCCAACCGTCGTCAACGCGGCAATACTTTGTCCCCTCATCCCATCCCCTCCTCTATTGCCGTTCTGCGGCCCGAAGTTTTGCGCTGCGGGCACGCGGATTGGCCTCGATCTCCCGCTCCGTTGGGACAACCGGCCGTTTGGTCAGAAGATGGACACGCGGCGGTTCCGAACGTGCCCACCCACGAAGCGTTTCCTTTACAATCCGATCCTCGAGCGAGTGAAAGCTGATAATACAAATCCTCCCTCCGGTCGCAAGTAGTTCGATGGCATCCTGCAGGCCATGTGTAAGCCTGGTCAGCTCATCGTTCACGGCAATGCGTAACGCCTGGAAGGTTCGTGTCGCAACATGGATCCGCCGAGGCCAAGCACGCCTCGGCACCACCGCAGCCACCAGGCGCACGAGCTGTGCGGTGGAGGTAAGCGGCTGCTTCCGCCGCTCTTCTACAATTCGCGACGCTATCCGCCTCGCCCAACGCTCTTCGCCGTACTCTTGCAGGAGCCTCGCGAGTTCGCGCTCCGAGAGTCTGGCCAACAGATCTGCCGCCGACTTCCCGCCTCCCTGACGATCCATCCGCATATCCAGTGGCCCATCCTTCATAAAGCTGAATCCCCTGGAGGCATCATCCAGTTGAAAGGATGAAAAGCCCAAATCAAATAGGATGCCATCGAAAGGGCCCCACCCGTTCTCAGCGGCAACGGCACTCAGCATGGCGAAGTCACCCTGGAACAATTCGACTCGATCCCCGAACTGCCTGAGGCGACTCTTGGCTACGGCCAGAGCCTCGGCATCGCGATCGATCCCGCACAGATGACCCGTCGGCTCGCTCCGCGTCAGGAGAGCTTCCGCGTGCCCTCCCAATCCCACAGTCGCATCCAGGTAGCGACCACCAGCACGCGGTTGCAGGATGGCTACTGCCTCCTCCAGCAGGACCGGGAGATGTCGGCCCTCGATGGTTACGTCCTCTGCCACATCGCCCCCACACCTTGCACCTACACACGGATTCCGAGTTCCGCCAGCTTACCCGCGTAATCCTCAGGGTCTCGCTCCTGCGCGCAAAAGGACGTCCAGCGCTCTCTATTCCAAATTTCGATCTTGTCCAACACCCCAACGATCACGACATCCCGGCGCAGATCCGCTTTTTCTCGAAGTTGCGGAGGGATCAGGATTCGCCCCTGGCTGTCAACAGTCGACTCGACCGCATGAGCTGAGATGAGACGAGCGTATTCCCGGAACTTCCTGTCCGAGTTCCCATGACTCAGGAGATTCTGTTCGATCTGCTGCCAGGCTTTAATCGGGTAGGCGACGATGCAGGCGTCAAAAAGAGGATCAACGAGGATAAGCTCGCGTTCTCGCCTCCGCTTAAGGATCTCGCGGTATCTGGCCGGAATGCTGAGCCGTCCCTTGTCGTCAATAGCGTGTTCGAAACTTCCGCGGAACATGGGATCGCACCGCTTCTTTATGGTAGTCTATACCATTTCATCCCACCTCATCCCACTGTGTCGCAACAATAGTGAACCCTGTTGGCCTTGTCAAGAGAAATATGCAGGCAAGATTCTCGGTCAGTATTCAGCTTTCAACCGTTGGCCTGACAAGTGCGGAAAAGTAGGTTTTGGACCCACAACTCACCCGAAAGCAGGTCGTTGTGAAACGGTATTCTTTGGGTGTGACTGAAAGCCGATGGCTGATAACTGGAGGCTGACTTGCTGCAGGACAACCGTCAGGGAAGCCTAATCAGGCTATTATCGATGAGGCGCGTCCCGCCAAACCGTACGGCGAGAGCCAACAGCGTGGGGCCTTCAATCCGGTCGAGCGGTTTCAGTGTCTCAGGATCACAGAGGGCCACATAATCGAGCCGTGCCAGCGGTTCGGCTTCGATCATTGCTCGTATTTCGTCGAGGATGGCCTTCGCGCTGCGCTCCCCGACGCTGACCCGCTCTTCCGCAAGCCTGAGGGACGCATGGAGGACACATGCCGCCCGTCGCTGCGGCGGCGTCAACCGAACGTTCCGTGAGCTCATCGCGAGACCGTCGGCCTCTCGAACCGTCGGTAAGAGGACGATATCGAGGTCCAGATTGAGGTCGTCTACCAGACGCCGAACTACCGCCGATTGCTGGTAGTCCTTCTGCCCAAAATAGGCCCGGTGCGGCCTGATGAGATTGAACAGCTTCGTGACGATCGTGGTCACACCACGAAAGTGTCCCGGACGGGAGGCGCCGCACAACCCCTCGGTGAGTTCGATCACGTCGACGTACGTCTGGAAGCCCTTCGGGTAGATCGCCTCCGCGGACGGCGTGAACACCAGATCAACCCCTGTCCTCTCAGCCTGGGCCAGATCGCCCTGCAGGTCTCGCGGATAGCTGTCGAAATCCTCGCCCCGTCCGAACTGAATCGGATTGACGAAGATGGTCACGACGACAACATCGTTTTCTGCGCGCGCGCTCCGCATGAGCGACAGATGTCCCTCGTGAAAGGCGCCCATTGTGGGCACGAGTCCAATCGTCTTGCCTTCTCGTCGAAGCGACGTACACTGGCGTTGGACCGAGGGCGGCTCATCAATAACTCGCATGGCAGTCCCTCACAGCTTCAGCAATGCCCTTTCGGTCTCCTGATCGATCGAGTATGTATGCTCGGTGTCCGGGAATCGGCATTCAACGACATCCTGTCGAAAGCGGCCTACCGCATCGGTAATCACCGCGGCCAGATCGGCGTACCGCTTCGTGAACTTCGGGACGAAACGATCGAAGAGTCCAAGCAAGTCATGGATGACCAGGACCTGACCGTCGCAGTCTGGCCCGGCACCGATCCCAATAGTGGGAACCGTCAACCGTTTGGTGATGACCCTGGCGAGTACGCCTGGAATCGCCTCCAGCACGATCGCGAAGGCCCCCGCCTTCTCAAGCTCCAGGGCATCCTCAAGGATGCGACGGGCGGCATCGAGCCCTCTCCCCTGAACCTTCAACCCTTCCTGCAACACAGCCGTTTGTGGTGTAAGCCCGACGTGACCCATGACCGGAATCCCCGCGTCCACAATCGCCCTCACACATGGTAGCGAGGGCCAACCGCGCTCGACCTTGACGGCATGAGCCAGACCCTCTTTCACGAACCGCCCGGCGTTTCTGACCGCATCGGCCGGCTCAGCCTCGTACGACATGAACGGCATGTCAGCGATCACCATGGATCGTTTGACAGCGCGGGTAACTGCCTTGGTCATCATGAGCATCTCGTCCATCGTGACCGGGATCGTGGTCTCGTACCCCAGGACGGTCATCCCCCCGGAGTCACCCACCAGGATCAGATCGATCCCGGCACGATCAACAAGCAGCGCCATCGGGTAGTCATATGCCGTCAGCATAGTGATCTTCCGACCTTCGCGCTTCATCTCCTGCAGGGTGACCGTCCTGACCGTTTGACTCGTCATGGTCGATCCCTCCCTACTTGCGGGATCCAAGCGACACATAGTAGTGGGTGCCCGCTCGCACTGTCTCGACCTGTCTGACCAGGTCTTCAAAATCCTCTTTATGCTTGACGAAGTCAATCTCGTTGGTATTGACGACCAGCAGCGGCGTCGTCGAGTAGTGGAAGAAAAAATGGTTGTAGGCTGCGTTGACATCCTCTAGGTAGGTCCGCCCCAGTTCCCGTTCGGACGCCCTCGCCCGCGACTGAATTCTCCGGATCAGAACATCAGTGCTGGCTTGCAGATACAGAACGAGGTCGGGCTTGACGACACGCGTCTCCAGAAGTGGCTGCAACCGCTCGTAGAGGGCCAGTTCGTTGTCGTCGAGCGTCAGATACGCAAAGATCTTATCCTTAGCAAACAGATAGTCGCTCACCAGGGATTGTTTGAAGAGATCGAACTGGGCAAGTTCCTGCTGCTGGCGGAACCTGTTCAACAGGAAATAGAGCTGAGCCTGAAAGGCGTACCGACGCATGTCGGTGTAGAATTGAGCGATAAATGGGTTCTCATCGGGACCCTCCAACAACTTTCTGGCCTGCAGCCGCTCTGCCAGCAATTCGGCCAAGCTCGTCTTGCCGACGCCGATCGGGCCTTCGACTACGATATAACGAGGTTTAGGCGCACGGCCTGTCACCTGGTCATCCTCCCCTTACTCTACAGACCTGATCACCGGCACCAGCAGCCGGACAAGCGACGGATCGTCGAGATGATCGAGCAACTGCCCCATGGTCACACCCAAGACCGGATGGCAAAGATCCGGATCAAGTTCACAGAGCGGAACCAGGACAAAACGTCGCTGATGCAGTCGCGGGTGGGGGAGGACAAGACCCGGCTGGTCCACGATCTGTGAACCCACAAGCAACAGGTCGAGGTCAATACTCCGATCTTCGCCTCGCGCTCGCTCCGTCGCGCGGCCCATACTCCGTTCGATCCGCAACAGCTCGAGCAGCAACGCTCCCGGCTTGAGCGTCGTCTGTACTGAGACCACGCCGTTGACAAACCAGTTGCCAGAGGCGGGAGGGACCGGTGCGGTCTCATAAAACGATGAGACCCGCATGGCCGTAACCCCTGCAATTTCTGATATGACCCTAATAGTCTCCTGGCAGTGCTTAATCCGGTCTCCAAGGTTGGATCCGATCCCGATATACGCGCGATCGCTCATGTTCCAGAAGCCAGGGTATAGAAAGACACTGGTTCGCCTCCTGAAACTATTGGGGCTTGAGATTCGAGGCGGCAATCCGCTCGACTGCCTCCTTGATCCTGGAGACATCGACAGTCAGGGCCGCTCGAATGTAACCTTCACCGTATCGGCCAAACCCCGTACCTGGGGTCATGACGATGCCGGTCTCAGCAAGGAGCGCGGAGGCAAGGGAGGCTGAGGTACGGCCCCGAGGCACACCAATCCAGACGTAGAAGGTCGCTTTGGGCTTCTCCACCGCAAACCCGAGCGCCGACAGGCCATCCACGAGCGCATCGCGTCGCTCTCTATAGGTGGCCCGCATCGCCTCAACGCACTCCTGCGGGCCACTGAGCGCCGCGATAGCCGCCTCCTGCACCGCCTGGAAAACCCCAGAGTCCAGGTTCGTCTTGATTCGACCAAGACCCGAAAGCACCTCACGGCACCCGACTGCAAAACCGATTCGCCACCCGGTCATGTTGTACGTCTTGGAAAGCGAATGGTACTCGATGGCCACATCCTTCGCCCCCTCCACTGCCAACAGGCTCTCCGGAAGATAGCCATCATACGCCATCTCGGAATAGGCCGCGTCGTGGCAGAGAATCAGCCGGTGCTTACGCGCAAAGTCGACCGCCTCAGCAAAAAAGGCCCTGGGCGCCACAGCGGCCGTCGGGTTATTGGGGTAGTTCAGGAACATGATCCGAGCCTTCTTCAGGACCTCCGATGGGATCGCGTCAAGGTCAGGAAGGAACGACCGTTCTCGCGTGAGCGGCATGAAGTACGGCACTCCTTCGGCGAAGACGGTTCCTGCCTGATAGACCGGATAGCCGGGATCGGGGATCAGGACGATGCCGCCCGGATCGACAAACGCCAGAGGGATGTGGCCGATTCCCTCTTTTGAACCGATGAGACTCAGAACCTCCGTCTCCGGATCAAGCGTCACGCCGAACCGTTTGCTGTACCAGTCAGCTACCGCCTGCCGGAAGCTGAGCATCCCTTCATATGAAGGGTACTGGTGGTGCCGCGGGTCGGCCGAGGCCTCCTGCATCCTCCTGATGATGTGCGGCGGCGTTGGCAGATCAGGGTCGCCGATCCCCAGGTTGATGATATCCATGCCGCGACGGATCGCGTCCTGCTTCAAGCGGTCGATCTCCGCAAAGAGATACGGCGGCAGCTTCGACAGCCGCTGTGCTACGCTAAAGGGTGCTCCCATGCCCGTCTTCTCCTCCTCACTTAAAGATCAGCTATCGGCCATCAGCTTTCAGCGGTAACCGTGTTGCTCAGCCGGCCGATTCCTCCCACCTCGACCTCAATCGTATCGCCAGGCCGCATCGGACCAATCCCCGAAGGCGTACCGGTGGTAATGACATCGCCCGGATAGAGGGTCATAACCGTAGAGACAAAATGAATCAGGTACGGCACCTCAAAGATCAAGTTATTGATGTTCGACTCCTGCCGGATTACACCGTTCAGGAACGCCCGGATTGGGGCATCGGAAAGGTCGAGATCGGTCTCGATCCACGGGCCAAACGGCGCAAAGGTATCGAACGATTTTGACCGGGTCCATTGTCCGTCCTTGCGCTGCAGGTCTCTGGCTGTCACATCGTTCACGCAGACATACCCCAGGATATAACGATGCGCCTTCTCGATCGGTATGGCCCTCGCGGTCCTCTTTACGACGATCCCCAGCTCCGCCTCATAATCCAACCGACCGCACGACTTCGGATAGATAATCCGGCCGTGATGGGGGAGCGACGCGGTCGACGGCTTTAAGAAGATAATCGGCTCATCCGGGGCCTGCAGATTCAACTCCTCGGCATGATCACGGTAGTTCAGACCCACCCCTACGATCTTGGAGGGTTCGGTTGGCGCAAGGAACCTGATCCGCTTCAGCGAATGCGTCCGGTCCGTCACGGCAAACTTACCGAAGATGTCGCCCTGGATCTCCCGGACAACAGTGTCCTCGATGATACCGTATCGAGGTTGTTTGCCGACGACGAATCGCACAATCCGCATAGTATAGGGCTTAGGCTGAAGGCTAAAGACTGAAGGATTCGAACAAGCCTTCAGTCTTCGGTCTTCAGTCTATCTACCTTTGTCCTTGAGTCCCAACACATCCTGCATATCGTACAGACCGGGTGGCCAGCCGATGACCCACCTGGCCGCGCGCAAGGCGCCACGAGCAAAATTATCCCGACTGTGGGCCCGGTGCGTCATCTCAATCCGCTCCCCCATGCCGCCGAAAATGACGGTATGATCTCCGATCACGTCGCCGGCCCGCAGCGCATGAATGGCGATCTCCTCTTTGCTGCGCGCTCCGACCAATCCCTGACGGCCGTAAATTCCCGTCTTGTCCAGTTCACGGCCCAGCTTCTCTGCGATCACCTGCGCCATTTTTAACGCGGTTCCGCTCGGGGCATCCTGTTTGAATCGGTGGTGGGTCTCAACGATCTCAACGTCGTACTCCTCTCCGAGGGTCAAGGCCACCTCGGCGAGGACCTTCAACAGGACGTTGACCCCGACGCTCATATTAGGCGAGACAACGCACGGAGCTGCCGAACTAAGCTCCCTGATCCGCTCCAGATCGGCGGTGCCCAACCCCGTGGTCCCAATCACAACAGGCACCCTCGATTGGGCCGCGATAGCCAGATGGGCCATCGTGGCCTGCGGGGCGGTGAAGTCGATCACCACCTGTCCTTTCCCCATCACGGTACCCAGATCATCGACAAGGGGTACGCCGATCTTGCCGATGCCCGCCACCTCACCAGCATCCTGCCCGATGCTTGGACTACCCGGTCGTTCCACCGCCCCGACCAGTGTGAAGTCGTCCGCCTCATGGATCATAGCGATGATCCGCCCACCCATCCGCCCAGCCGCACCACAGACAATAGCACGTATCATTGAGAGACACCGAGCAAGGCTGAAAATTGAAGGCTGAAAACTGAAGGAATACTCACGAGATCAGACCGTAGGCCCGCATGGCGGCTTTAAGCCGGTTCAGGTTGGACTCGCTCATCGACGAGAGCGGCAGGCGAAGCTCACCGCCAATCATTCCCAGAAGGGCCATGGCGGTCTTGACCGGGATCGGGTTCGTCTCGTAGAACATCGCCTGGCAGAGCGGGAAGAGCTTGAGGTGAATCTCCTTGGCGCGCTTCCAGTCGCCGCCAAGGAACGCATGAGTCAAGTCGGCCACATCACGTGGTACGATGTTCGCGACTACCGAGATCACCCCTCGCCCCCCTACCGCCAGAAGCGGCAGCGTCAGGGTATCATCCCCGGACAGGAACGAGAGTTTATCCCCGCACAGGACGATGTCCCGGGTCATCTGCTCCAGGTTGCCGGTCGCTTCCTTCATGCCGACGATGTATGGATGGTCGGCCAGCGCCGCCAGCGTCTCCGGCAGCATGTTGACCCCCGTCCGTCCCGGGATATTGTAGAGGATCAACGGCAGTTCAGCCGCATCGGCAACGGCGCGACAGTGCGCGATGAGACCCGCCTGGGTCGGCTTATTGTAATAGGGGAGTACCAAAAGTGCGCCATCAGCCCCGGCCTGCTTGGCATAGCGGGTCAGATCGATCGCTTCAGCCGTACTGTTCGAGCCGGTCCCGGCGACGACCGCTATACGCCCATTCGTCACCTCGACCACAAGCCGGATCACCCGCCTGTGTTCGTCATGGCTGAGAGTGGGCGACTCTCCCGTCGTCCCGCAAGGAACCACGGCATCGGTGCCGTTTTTGATGTGAAACTCTACCAGCTCACGGAGGGCCGGCTCGTCAATTCTCCCGCCTGTGAAGGGAGTCACCAATGCCACCATCGATCCCTGAAACATTCGCTTCATGTGACCTCCAACCAGTCCAGTTTCGAGTTGAGAGTTCTCGAAATCCGGAATTCCACACCCGAAACTACACTGACAGAGCCTCCGCCATCAGTTCGCCCTGGTAGACCAGCCGGACCTCTCCCTCGAAAAAGACCTCGTCAAATTCCGGCCCATTGCCGGTAAACGACACAGTGAGCGTCTCGCCGGACCTCACCCTGACCCCCACCGGGGAAGAGACCAGCCCCAATGTGGCCGCAACCAGCGCCGCGGCGATGGTCCCCGTGCCACAGGCCAGCGTCTCGTCCTCGACACCGCGTTCATAAGTTCGGATGAGAAGCGTCCGCTCGTTAAGGCGACTGACAAAATCGACGTTCGTTCCCGCCGGTTGAAAGGCCGGATGAAACCTGATCTTGTGCCCCAGGGTTCGGACTGGGATCGCCTCCAAATCCGAGAAAAAGAGAATGGCGTGAGGGACCCCTGTATTGATACTGTGGGCCTCATGCGCAACACCATCTACCTCGATCGATTGGTGAAGGCGCATCCCTTGTGGCCGACTTGTCTGGAGCGTGACACTGGAACCGTCTACCTGGGCTCGGATGATCCCTGCCAGCGTTTCAAAGGCCATGTGGGGTCCGGCGATCCCCAGCACCTCGGCGAACCTAGCCACGCAACGCGCACCATTACCGCACATCTCCGCCTCACTGCCGTCGGCATTCAAGATTCGCATTCGAAAATCCGCTACTGAAGAAGGCTCGACCAGAATCAGGCCGTCGGCTCCAACCGATATCCGCCGTCGGCAGATCCGTTCGGCCAACGTCCTTGGCTCTATGTCAAGACGGCCGTCGCGGTTATCGATCATGATGAAATCGTTCCCGCTCCCACTCATCTTCATAAAGATCAGCTTGTCCATCTTGCCTCTGCCTTACGCTTTACCTCGCACTGTTCTTTTTAAAGATCCGGCAGTGCCCGCTCGCCACGGATCAGATCTTCGTAGCTTTCCCGCTCGCGGATCGTGAACCAGCGATCTCCTTTCACCAGGATCTCCGGCAGCCGGGGTCGGCTATTATAGCTGGATGACATCGTATGGCCATAGGCGCCGGCGCTCATCACAACCAACAGCTCTCCCGGCTCGGGGGCCGGCATAGACCGGTCCTTGGCCAGAAAATCTCCCGACTCGCAGACAGGGCCCACCACATCAGCCATCACCGTCTCCCGACCTTTCTGGCGCCGCGCGGGGAGGATAGAGTGGAAAGAACCGTACAGACTCGGGCGGACTAGGTCGTTCATTCCCGCATCAACTACGATAAAGTGCTTGGCGGGCGTGCGCTTGTCGTAGAGAACCTTCGTCACCAGGACCCCCGCATTCCCAACAATCACCCGGCCAGGCTCCAGTACGATGGTGCAGCCCAGATCCTTGATGACTGCAATCATCGCTTCCGCGAAGACCCGCGGCACAGGCGGATCCTCATCCTTATAGGTAATCCCGAGTCCGCCACCGACGTCCAGGTACTGAATCGCAAAGCCATGTTGCCGGAGCTCGACGATCAGCCCCGCAACCTTCACCAGGCTGTCTACAAAGGGCGCGATCTCGGTGATCTGGGACCCAATATGCTGATGGACCCCAACGACATCGATGTGGCGCAGTTCCTTGGCGACTCGGTACTCCTCCATCGCCAGGGAGATGTCGATGCCGAACTTACTCTTTTTCAGCCCGGTCGAAATATACGGATGCGTTTTAGGATCGACGTCCGGGTTGATCCGCAACGCCACCCTCGCCTTCGTCCCCATGGCCCCAGCCACGTCGTTCAACAGGCGGAGTTCCTGGGGGGATTCCACGTTAAACATCAGGATATCAGACTTCAGGGCAAAGCCCATCTCCTCACGGGTCTTGCCCACTCCCGCAAAGACGATCCGGCTGGGCGGAATGCCGGCCCTCATGGCACGATACAACTCCCCGCCCGATACGACGTCGGCACCGCCTCCAAGGTCGGCAAAGAGCTTCAAGGTCGCGCCGTTGGAGTTGGCCTTTACCGCAAAACAGATCAGGTGGGGAATATCGGCGAACGCCTGGTCAAAGGTCCGGAAATGGTGCGTGAGCGTCGCATGGCTGTACAGATAGAACGGGGTACCGACCTCCTCAGCGATCCGCTCGATCGGCAGTTCTTCGCACATAAGCTGATCGCCGCGATACTGGAAATGATGCATGCAGGATTCTCCTCGTGAGTGGTTGTCTGCCGGATTTTGGCATAGGGGGTGAGAGGAGTCAAAAGGAAAGTGGGGGCTACGAGAAGAGGATATGTAAGAGAACCGTCGCCGCAGTGACTTGAAGCGGTCTTATGGAGAAGCTCAGCCGCTCGTCGCCCTCTTGCGCGTTAGCAGCGTGCGCTTGTTTGGTGTCGCCTGACTCCGCGCCGAGCGGACTCTGGCTGCTACCGCCCTAGATCTTGGGCGGCGCGCTGGGACCCCATGAAACATCCCCTCTACGCTGATGTCCTCGTTGATCTCGGGCCAATGAATTCCTTGACCTGTGCCGATGAGGCGAAAGTTTGCGCGCTGTGCTGGCGTCGCCTCAGACAATCGCCAGGACCAGACTAGCGGCACACTAATCACGCGGCCGTCTACCAGATGCGCGATAATCTCGTCTTCCGTGACCCGCACCTTTTCAATGCGGGGATCGCTACTCGCCACAGTGTTCATGCCATGCCTCCAGAATGGTTGTGCGATGGGTTTGGATGATCCGGCGAATCGTATTCAACTCTCGGGCTCTGAAGCCGTAGTTACGAGCAAGCCCAAGCGGCTCGATCCAGAATTTGCAGGTCCTGTCCCCGCGCTCCACATGAACGTGCGGCGGCTCATTGCAGTCAAAACTCGTAAAGAATAACCGATACGGCCCGAGAACACCCTTGATCCGTGGCATTCAGAACCGTTGCTCCCCCATCTGCCCTGCAACCTATCAACACACCATCAGCGTCGGGGCTCACAGTAGAACAGGCCAAGTCCAATCCCTTAGTTATTATATGTACCGCAATGGTTTCCTCTAGTCAAGGTGCGCAGATCAGATCTGCCTGAGGCTAGATAGCCTCGCTTACGTCATGGGGTGGAGGGCTCCAAGGGAACCGGAGAATTTCCTTCCAATCAAACTGGATGTTTAACAACATGGTGCCCATTCCCTGATTCTTCAGGAACTGCCAGTAGAGGATGATGATTCTTTCGAGCGTCTTGAGGGCTTCGCTGAGGTCTGAGAACGTCGGTGTAGGTTGCTTGACGCCTCTCTTGTCGTAGTGAGCAACGCGTCGGTCGACATAGTGCTCGATACCACCGACCGCCTGAGTCAGTTGGCTTATATGGTCCTTAACGACTGCCACCGGGATATGAGCACCGCCTGCACCGGCCAAACGATCAAAATCCTCTTGGCCAACCTTGATGAGCCACGCTTTTTCCCCGGCGTAAAAGCCCATGTAATGCTCACGAGACACCAATGATGGATATTTCTCTACCTCGTTCAAGAAGCGGCGCAAGGATACACTATCTTCGTCAGCCTTCGCATGCCTTCGAACGCCTACTGCCGTGGCTTGGACGAAGGCTGAAGCCGCCCATTGGAGGAACAGCCCGGAGCATTCCGCGAACCGCGGGTTTTCCTGGACGACCCCTTGCAGCTCCCAAAAGATGTGGTCATCTAGCAAGAGATCTTCCACGTCCTCGTAGATGATCTCAAGCCACTGGATGAGGCGAGCTCTTCGCTCACTCTTCTTCATTGCTATCTCCCAGGGATGCGGCGAACGCCAGGGCGGTCAGCGGCGCCAGCGGCGCGATACCGCGTACCCGCCCTCTCATCTACGATGCCCAATAAGTGGCTCGCAAGCATTATCATCTCGACAGCCTCTTCTGCCTCAATTCTAACGCTCCGGTGACTATGCGGCTTCTTGTAGGAACCGACCGCGCCGGCAAAGAGATGGGCTAGAGCTTCCTGCTCAGCCTTGGGGGCCCCGAGATCAAAGAACGAGCCCTTCCCTGGCGCGAACGCCTTGCGCATAAGATCTACACCGATGTCTATGTCTGCGAAACCGCCCGCTTCTCGGACGCGGACTTCGACCTCCTTGAACCCCTGCAATACGGCTGTGTCGTAGTCTCCTCGCAGAAGGGATGCCCAGATCTTCTGCGCGAGGCTCGAATGCAGGAGTCCTCTAGATTTTCCCCGCCTGTACTTCTTTAGATCTTCGGCAGTGGTCAATTATTTTGCACGACGAATGAGAAAGACCCAGTCACCCTGAGCGCCAGAACAAGGAGCCAAAAAATTCTCTCGCTCAAGCCACATCCATGCCTCCATCAAAGCTAAGCGCAGGCGATCTCAGTACTCCGGCGGATACTGTTGGACGGTGCGAGGCAGACCAAAGGTGCAACGATTCAACTTGCCCTGGTCGCCTTCGGAGAGCGAATTAAGATATTGCAGTACTACACCAGCAAGTTCTTCTGGTTCTAGGGCCAGGAGGATTTCAGGATCATGAACCGGAGAGAATAGAAAGACGCTTTGCAACTTTGTCCTCCATCAAGCCGCATAACAGGACGGCTGATAAGTCGCCCAGGGAAGGCCGCTCCAGCCACCTGTGAGGCTGCGCATCGCGGCCCCACCACGTGGATGCTTACAGCTACCGGCCCGTTAGGCCGCGGCCAGCAGACAAGTCCATACGAACGCTATCGAAAGCCGCTTCGCCTCTGCCTCCACGGCTCGCTGCTGGTGAGAAAGCTTGTCCAAAGCGGACCTGATTGCAGCTTCCAGATTGTGGAGGGCGTCAGACGCTGCAGCCATCACCGTCCCCCTTCTGCTCCCTCGGACTTCAGAAAATCACTCAGTGTAACGCCGTCAAAACTTAGGCATTCTTTCGGTATCAGTGCAGTTGTCTTGTCTTTGCCGGGGGGCACAGCCGCGCGCGGGACAAAAGAGAACCACAGCCGTCCGGAACCGGGCAGGCTGGCGAGGTGCCACGTACATCCCGAAACTGTATCGACCAAGACTGCTACGGCCGGCGTGCCGACAGGCACGACCTGATACCGACCAACCTGAGCATCCGCCCAGTAAGGGGTGGCGGCTAGAGTAACAGCAGCGAGTAGGATTGGAACGATTCTCATCTTCCGCTACCTCCGTGTCCGCTTAACGCAGAGTGTGTAGCTACCGGGCATCAGCCGCGCGCGGCTTCTTACGCGTCGGCTGCACGCCATGATTAGACGCCGAGCCTCACTATGTTGGCTTGAGATCAATCCTGGTCACGCACCGCATCACCAGCCCTTGATAAAAACGAAACCACCAGACCGAGATTTCGGTTTTGTCATCGGACGCAATACCGAATCGAGACCCGAAGACGTCAGGATAAGAGAGCCCTGGTTCCGATAACCGGAAAATCTTCAGTCTCCCACCTTTTAGCGGTTCATTTATCGCCCAGTTAAGCATGGTGTCTGCATGCAGATACCCCCCTGCGTGATACTTATAAAGGCCACGCAGGATCTTTTCAAGTGGCGGATAGAATTGGTCCCTGTCAACTCGGATTCCTGGTGCCGTTCTTAACCAGATACCTCCCGAAGAAATCAGGTTAACTTTCTTCAAAAGAGAGGTATGAAGTGAATCTCGTAGGCGGCGATTGCGTTGAAGCGATCGAGCAACTTTGCCTTCCCACAGTGCGTTGGCCGTACCGCTACTATCAGAACCTAGCAAAGCAGCGATGTTGCGAAAGTATTCTTCGTGTAATTGATTATGGCACCCATGATGAGCGGGTAGAGTAAGAAGATTATTGGGACGAGGTGGCACGAATAGGCACTCAGGGAGCACATGGTCCCGAGTATCGGCCCCAGGCGTACCGCATACGAAACAGATATCACGATCATCAGCAGCCATTTTCAGGCCACCATCTGTTTGTCTGTCTGCTTCACTGCGGCAAGGCGTCTAACGAGGTTGCGGATGGCAGTCCGAAGGTTATGGTACGGCCTCACATAGCAGCGCCTCGGACACCGCTAAGGAAAGATGTATAGCACGCAAGGAGGGATCCACTCTCGACGACCCTCCCGGCTCAATCTGAGCGAATGCTTATCCCAGGCAGGTCTGGTCTAGTGATTACCCCTGTACGACCCGGACCCGGACCGCCTTCGCGCGGCCACGATCATCCTGGCCCAGGTCAAACTCGACCGTATCGCCTTCCCTCAGGGTGGTACCTCCCTCCACGTCACTCGCGTGGACGAATGCATCCTGCCCCCCATCGTCCCGCACAACGAACCCGAACCGTTTCGTCACGTTAAACCACTTCACCTTACCTTTCATGCTCGCCACCTCCTCTTGTCATGAAGAACCTGCCGTCTTTCAACTCCCTGTCCACATAGACAGGATTCCTTTCCCAGAGCCCCAAATAATCCGCCGCTCCGCTCTTCGACTCGCCTCTCTCCTTCGGCCCAAGCTAACCCTCAACGATTCCAAGGCGGTGTTTCTCCAACTCCCGGATCTGATCCCGGAACTCCGCCGCCCTCTCGAACTCGAGTCGCTTCGCCGCCGCCCGCATCTCTTTCTCCAACTGCCCGATCTGGGCCAGCAGCTCTTCTTCTGTGAGACGGCCGACTTGCTCGACGTCGGGCGCGGCTGGGACGGTATAGTAGTCCTTCTCGGAGACGCTCGAGAGGACATCGGAGATTGACTTCCTGATGCTTTCCGGCGTGATCCCATGCTCGAGGTTATAGGCCATCTGGACCTCACGTCTCCGTTCGGTTTCCTCAATGGCACGCTTCATCGAGTCTGTGATGGTATCGGCATACAGCACCACCCGTCCCTCAACATTCCTTGCCGCCCGGCCGATCGTCTGGATGAGGGATCCGGAGGAGCGCAGGAACCCCTCCTTATCGGCATCCAGGATGGCTACCAGCGCCACCTCAGGGAGGTCCAGCCCTTCCCGCAACAGATTAATCCCGACCAACACATCGAACTTCCCAAGCCTCAGTTCTCGGATGATCTCATTTCGCTCCAGCGTATCGATATCGGAGTGCAGGTAGCGGACCTTGATCCCGACCTCAGCGAGGTAGTCGGTGAGGTTCTCTGCCATCCGCTTGGTGAGCGTCGTGACCAGGACCCGATGGCCCCTGGCCGTGACGGCCCGGATTTCGCCGATCAGATCATCGATCTGCCCGCGGATCGGCCTGACCTGGATCTCAGGGTCGATCAGCCCGGTGGGGCGGATGATCTGCTCCACAATCTCCCCTTTGACCTTCGTCAGCTCGTAGGGGCCCGGCGTAGCCGATACATAGATGACCTGGCGTACAGCCCGCTCAAACTCCTCAAAGGTGAATGGGCGATTGTCCATGGCGGACGGAAGGCGAAACCCATACTCGACCAGCGTCTCCTTGCGGGAGCGATCGCCGTGATACATGCCGCGGATCTGCGGAATCGTCTGGTGGGACTCATCGATAATGACCAGGGCATCCCTGGGCAGGTAGTCCATCAGTGTGGGGGGTGGCTCGCCCTGGACTCGTCCCGAGAGATGGCGCGAGTAGTTCTCGATCCCCTTGCAGACCCCGATCTCCCGCATCATCTCCAGGTCGAAGCCGGTTCGCTGCTTCAACCGCTGCGCCTCGAGGAGCTTCCCGGCCTTCTCAAGGGACGCGACCTGCTCGTTCAGCTCCTTAAGGATCGCAGTAAAGGCCGCCTCTCGACGGTCGTGGGGGGTCACGTAATGCGTGGCCGGATAGATCGGAACCCGATGAAGTCCCTGGATCCGCTCGCCCGTGAGCGAATCGATCTCCCACAGCCCTTCCACCTCGTCGCCGAACAGCTCCACACGAACCACCGTATCGGCGTAGGCGGGAAAGATCTCCACCACGTCGCCTCGCACCCGGAAACTGCCGCGGTGCAGATCGTAGTCGTTTCGCTGATACTGGATCTCCACCAACTTCCGGAGCATCTGCTCCCGATCGCAGAAGCTGCCTCGCTCCAGGAAGACCATCATCCCATAATAGGCTTCCGGAGAACCCAGACCGTAGATGCATGAGACGGAGGCTACGATGACCACGTCACGTCGCTCCAGCAGCGAACGCGTGGCTGAATGACGCAGCTTATCGATCTGGTCGTTAATCATCGAATCCTTCTCGATGAAGGTATCGGTGACAGGCAGGTACGCCTCCGGCTGATAGTAGTCGTAGTAGCTGACGAAGTATTCAACGGCATTGTGCGGGAAAAACGCCTTGAACTCTTCATAGAGCTGTGCCGCCAGGGTCTTGTTGTGGGCAATGATCAGTGTTGGGCGTTCGATCGCAGCGATGACGTTCGCCATGGTAAAGGTCTTACCCGAACCTGTTACCCCCAGGAGTACCTGGTGAGGCCTGTCTTGCAGGCACCCGTCAACCAGCTTCCTGATCGCCTGGGGTTGATCGCCCTTTGGCTGATAGTCGCAGACGAGCTTGAAATTAGGCATGGTCAGGGTAGTCAGGAACCGGCGCCCTGGAGGTCCCCGCCAACCTCGCGGGGGAGATACTTACTCCATGAGATGAGCCTGTACGGGGAGTGGGACATGATCCCCAGATAAAAGACAGAGGCCGGCTTGGAGGGCTTGCGGCGTAAGCTCATCTTGACCTCGTGAAGGGGTTTGTTCCCTTTCTTCACGTTACAGGCGCGGCACGCGCTCACCACGTTCTCCCAGATGGTTCGTCCCCCAAGCGATCTGGGAATCACATGATCGATGGTCATCCGTTCACCACCGTTGCGGCCGCAGTATTGGCAGGTATACGCGTCCCGTCTCAGAATATTTTTCTTGTTGAAGGCAATCGCGGGGATGACCGGAAGCTTCACATAACGATAGAGGCGGATCACAGCAGGGATGACAAAGACGATCGAGGGGGAGTGAACAATACTTGGACTGTCCTCGATCCGTTCGGCCTTTCCAGTGTACAGCAGAATAATGGCTCTTCGCGTAGTGCAGACGTGGAGGGGTTCAAAGGAGTGATTCAATACCAATACTTTGTCAGTGTCCATCGAGTGGTTCTATGGGCTTACGGCTTGCGAATCCCCGCATGGTGAAATCATCCTTAGCATACAACGGAGAGTGTTGTCAACGCAAAGGAAAGAAGAGAGGATATCGCACTAGCCTTACGCGGCGTGCTGTCTGAGAAGGTCAAGGAGGATCCCTTCCCGCAGGCCACTGTCGCTGACCATGAACTCATCGTAGCCGAGCGCGCCCATGACCGTGACGATAAGGGTCGTTCCTGCAACAATCAGATCGGCGCGTCCTGGTTCCAGGGGTGGGATCTTGCTCCGTTCGGTCAGCGGTTTCGTCGTCAGCACGCGAAGCAATTGCCTCGTCCGAGTCAACGACAGCCGATGGCCGTCCACTCGATCGGGAGTATAGACGGTCAGCCCAAGGTCAATTGCCGCGAGAGCAGTTGGCGTCCCGGCGGTGGCGATGAGCACCGTCCCATCGAGTTTTGGCAGTTCAGCGCGTAGCCGCCCAATGCGGTCCGCGACAACCTGTTCAACGGCCTCCAGCTCACCGGGGGTTGGCGGATCGCTGTACAGATGCGCCTCGGTCAGCTTGACCACGCCCAGACCGGTGCTCACGATCGCCTCAATCGTCTCCCCCGTGGCGAGAATGAACTCGGTGCTCCCACCGCCGATATCCATGACCAGGACTCGCTCTGACCCGAGGCGGAGCCCGTGCCGAACACCGAGCAGGGTAAGCCGCGCCTCCTCGCTGCCGTCGATGACCCGGAGGCTAATTCCGCTCTCCCGGAGCGCCGCAGCCACAAACTCCTCGCGGTTACTCGCCTCCCGCACGGCACTGGTGGCGATCGCCGCCACGTGCATCGCCTTGAAGCGGCGCGCCGTTTCGGCGAACCTTCTGAGGATCGTCAGGCTTCGCTGACGCGGCACATCCTGGAGTCGCCGACTTGGCATCAACCCTTCACCGAGACGAGCGATCGTCTGTTCTTGATGAAGGATAGTGAAGCGACCAGAGTCCGCCGCTTCGGCTACCAGCAGACGGAGGGTGTTGGTCCCGACATCGATGGCCGCGTAGATCGCCATTTAATCCTCGGCGCTAAGAGCGTCTGCAGTATGCAGTCGGCGGACGAGGTCAGCCTCGGGCCGAACCGTGATCGTCTTCTCCTGCGTCAGGAGCACCGCCCCCGGCGCGGCCGCCCTCGGCTTCCTCAGGAATTTCCGCAGGACGTAGTCCACCGGCACCTTGACCTCCCCACGCGCCTGGCTGTAGTAGGCGGCGAGTTGCGCCGCCTCGCAAAGAGTCCGCGGTGGGGCCTGCTTTCCTTTCGCCAGGCGCACGAGGACATGCGAGCCCCGAATGCCCTGGGCGTGAAGCCACAGATCGTGAGGTCGGGCAAGCCGCCAGGTCAGGCGATCGTTGCCCGCTCCACTCTTGCCGACCAGGATCGAGAAGCCGTCAGAGGAGCGGAAGGTGCGCGGTTCGGGGCCTTCTGTGCGTTGAACGCGCGGCGCTGCCGGTCCTTGGACAGGTCTCCGCCTTGCCATACGGGCCAAGGCGGCATCAACCCACTGCAACTCGCCCGCGCCGTTCGCCATGCTCGCTTTCTGGATCAGCGACCGGAGCGTAGCTAGTCGCAGGGCTGCCTCTTCAAGACGCGTATTGACGATAGCCGCTCCGCGTTTCGCCTTGCGGTGCAGCGCGAAGAAGCGTTGAGCATTCTCCTCGATGGAACATGCGGGGTCCAGCTCGACTCGCAGCAATGGCGTTCCCGGCTCAGCGTAGTCGGCAAGTTCGACCGTTTGCTGTCCACGCCGAATATTGGCCCGATTGGCAAGCAGGAGCCGGCCCTTCCGCGCATGGAGCTCGCCATCACGATAGAGAGCGGCCTCCTGCCCGAGCCCAGCCAAAAGCCGCTCCGCGGCGCCGATCTCACTCTGCAGACGGCGCAGCAACCCAACCTGAAGGGCCTGCAACCGCTCACCCTGTTCGCGGCTTGCATGGTAGGCAGCAAGCGCCTCAGCCATCGTGGAATAAGGAACCTGGTGATCGGTAGGAACCGTGACGAGTGGAAAGGCTGCGATGCCGACCGGCTCCCCATCGCTCCCCATGAGAAGCTTGGGTTCGAAGGCAGCGGTAGCCACGCAGTCCATGAACTCGTGAAACGGCTTCCACAAGGCGCGCGCTTGCTCGTCGAGCGAGGCGAGTGTCGAAAGGCCGGAACGGGCCACCAGTTCCGTCGCCATTAACGAGCTGAATCCTGTAAAGCAGGTCGCGAGGACGCGCGCCGGTTCGACCCCTTCAGCAAGGCGCACACGAACCAGTTCTTGAAATTCGTCCTCGTTGACAAATCTGGGATCGATGCGGCTGTTATCGAAGGGGGGCTGATACGGCTCGCCCGGTCCCGGTGTCTTGCCCCTCGTTCTTCCGGAGGCTGAGCGAAGGCGGTCGATGACCGTTCCAGTGACTCGATCGACGAGGAAAAAGTTGCTCGCAGGCCCAAGCATCTCTATATACAGGGTCATGGCCGCCTCAGACAGCGGGCCGCCGCGCATATGTATCGCCATGATTCGGTCCAACCCTACTTGCTCAACCGCCTCAATCAGCGCCTCCTTCGTTTTTGAGGCGACGAGGTCCCCAAACCTCGATGAGGGCAAAGACGACTTGCGGGGCGGCGGACGTAGTTCGACCCTGGGCGCATCAGGCTTCACAGAAAGCAGCAACCCTCCAGGCCGGTGTCGTTGAAATACCAGCATCAGGCTCCAGCGATCGGGCTGCACGACCCGGTCGATCGTGGCGCCCACGACAACCCCTTGCAGTTCCTGAATGATCGCGGCTAGACAAAAGGCATCCATGACGCGTAACTATTTCAAAGCATCCGCTTGAGAAACTGGCCGGTGTAGGAGGTCGGATGGGCGGCCACCTCCTCCGGCTGTCCTGCCGCGACGACCCGCCCTCCATCATCCCCACCCTCCGGCCCCAGATCGATAATCCAGTCGGCCGTCTTGATCACCTCCAGGTTGTGCTCGATCACCAGGACGGTATTGCCGACATCGGTCAGACGGTGTAGGACCTCCAGAAGTTGGCTGATATCATGGAAGTGCAGCCCGGTGGTTGGCTCATCCAAGATATATAAGGTCTGGCCGGTCCCTCGTTTGCTGAGTTCCCGCGACAACTTGACCCGTTGCGCCTCACCGCCCGAGAGCGTTGTGGCCGACTGGCCCAGTTTGATATAACCCAGGCCGACATCAAAAAGAGTCTGAAGTTTTTCCTTGATCTTGGGGACGGGTTGGAAGAAGGCCAGCGCCTCTTCTACGGTCATATTCAACACATCGGCAATACTCTTGCCCTTATAGATAATCTCCAGCGTCTCCCGGTTGTAGCGCGCCCCCTTGCAGACCTCACAGGTGACGTGGACGTCGGGAAGGAAGTGCATTTCGATCTGGATCAGCCCATCGCCCTGACAGGCCTCACATCGGCCGCCCTTGACATTGAAGCTGAAGCGGCCGGGCTTGTAGCCTCGAATGCGCGATTCCGGAACCAGCGCGTACAGCTCCCTAATGAAACTGAAGACACCCGTATAGGTAGCAGGGTTGCTGCGTGGGGTGCGGCCGATGGGCGATTGATCGATGTCGATCACCTTGTCGATATGCTCGGCGCCAAGAATCTTATCGTGCGCTCCCGGTCGCTCCCGAGAGCCGTAGAGTCGGTGATCGAGCGCCCGCCGCAGGATCTCGTTGACCAGGGTGCTCTTCCCGGAACCGGACACACCGGTTACGCAGGTCAACACGCCCAGGGGAATCTCCACCTCAATATTCTTGAGATTATGTTCACGCGCCCCAACGATGGTAAGGACGAGGCCGTTCCCTCGCCGTCGAAGGGCAGGAACAGGGATCGCCAGACGCCCCGACAGGTACTGACCGGTCAGCGAACTCTTATGTCGGATGATGTCACGGGGGCTCCCGTACGCGACGACTCGCCCACCGGAAACCCCTGCCCCCGGACCCAGATCGATGACGTAGTCGGCATCGCGGATCGTCTCTTCGTCGTGCTCGACGACCAGGACGGTGTTCCCCAGATCGCGGAGCCGCTTCAAGGTATCCAGGAGGCGGGCATTGTCCCGTTGATGCAGGCCGATGCTGGGTTCATCCAGGATGTACAGGACACCGACCAGCGAACTGCCGATCTGCGTCGCCAGGCGGATTCGCTGCGCCTCCCCGCCCGCCAGGGTGGCCGCCGTTCGGTCCAGGGTCAGGTAATCGAGGCCGACGTTCACGAGGAATGTCAGACGCTCCCGCAGCTCCTTCAGGATGCGGCGGGCGATCTCACGGTCTTTCTCGCCGAGTTGCAGGTCCTGGAAGAACTGTAGCCCCGCCTTGACCGAATACCGCGTCACATCCGCGATCGACTTGCCGTCTACCTTGATGGCCAGTGATTCCCGCCGCAGGCGCGCCCCTTGGCACGTCGGGCATGGGCGAATGCTGGCCAACCGCTTGACGTAGTTCTCAATCTCCTCCCGTACCTTGGAAGAGGATGTCTCCTTATAACGGCGGTCCAGATAGTGGATGTTCGGACCCCCGTGCCACGGCTCCAGGATGCCTGGCAGATCTTCCATCCGTCCGTCCAGCTTCGTACCCAGGCCATCGCACGTGGGACAAGCCCCGTGCGGATTATTGAAAGAGAAGATGCGAGGGCTGATTTCTGGATAGCTGACGCCACAGTCGATGCAGGCGAGCCGCTCGGAGAAGATCAGATCTTTCAACGGCTCGAGGAGGTTGACGGTCACAATCCCCTCGCTGAGTTTGAGCGCGGTCTCGAGCGAATCGGCCAGCCGTTTTCGAATATCCGTCTTCAGGATGAGCCGATCCACCACAACCTCGATCGTGTGCTTCTTGTTTTTATCCAGATCGATCGACTCCTCAAGTTCCCGAAGCTTGCCGTCGACACGAACACGGACGAACCCCTGCCGACGCAGATCGGCAAAGACCTGACGGTACTCCCCCTTTCGCCCTCGTACGACCGGGGCGAGAACCTGGAACTTGCTGCCATCCGGCAGCGCCAGCACCTGGTCTACGATCTGCTGTATCGTCTGGGATGCAATCGGCTTGCCGCAGGTGTAACAGTGCGGCTTACCCACACGGGCAAACAGGAGCCGGAGGTAATCGTAGATCTCGGTTACCGTCGCGACGGTCGAACGGGGGTTTTTGCTGGTGGTCTTCTGCTCGATGGAGATCGCCGGCGACAGTCCCTCAATCAGGTCCACGTCCGGTTTATCCATCTGTTCCAGAAACTGACGGGCGTAGGTAGACAGCGACTCCACGTAGCGGCGCTGCCCCTCGGCATAGATGGTGTCGAAGGCCAGCGACGACTTCCCGGAGCCGGAGACGCCGGTGATCACCACGAGCTTGTCCCGGGGGATCTCCAGATCAATCGACTGAAGGTTGTGCTCTCGCGCGCCACGAATCAGAATCTTGTTGCTTGCCATACCGACCAACCTCTACAGATTAGGCGTTTAGACTGAAGGCTGAAGGCTATACGCAGTTACCAATTTTTTATTATAACCGATTCTTGTAGCCCAGCAAGGTGATAGGGCGGAGGGGGTGCCTGCGCTACTTCGTGGGGGGAAGCGGCAGCACGCCTTGGATGGGCTGGAAGGTATACGATCCCTCGACCGCAGAGCCGACAAAGCGATAGCTGATTCCCTTCTTATAATACCACCACGTCTCCGCAAATTGATCGCTGGTCCCGCGGTCGATCCGTTCCGGAAGGCCCAATTGACGCAGAATCTTTCCTTTGGCCGAATCCGCACCAAACTGCGCGATCTGTCGCTGTACTTCCTTCCATTGCGGATGGTCGAGCAGCACTTGATCCAACCTCAGCTCTCTGCTCTCCTTCAACCGCTTGGTGATATCGATCCCGTCCGGCCTTTGAAACCGGACGCCATCGAATCCCTTTTCGGCATAGAAGAACAGGTAAAGGTTATTCCCGAGTTCGTCGGGAATGAACTCGGCCCTGTACCGGCCGTCGTCGGCAGTCAGGACCCTCAACTCCCGTCGGTCGAGTTCCGTATAGTCAAACTTCGTGGTCAAATCAAGCCGCCGTCCTACCACCAGCACGGGCGTCCCCGGTACAGGCCGACCCTGTTGATCGGTGATCCGGCCGCTGACGACCCGTTGTTCCGCAATCTGGGCCGTTGCGCATCCTACAAGGATCAACGCCATAAGTCTCAGACCTGCCCACTTCATTCGGCGACACATACGGCCCTCTCGAGAGGTGCTCACAGCCAAGAATTTGAAAGATAACGCAAAGAATAGCAAACTGGGGCAGGCCATGCAACACCGGCTGAAGTCGTGTTTGGACCTTCCTTAAGGAATCTCAATCCTGTAACTTTTACACAGCTCCAAGGTAGTTTTGCTGCTCATTTCCCCTCAGGAACGACGCAATGCCAACCGAGAGCCCTGGCATGACTATTGCTCTCACTCAATACGGTTGGTAACCTGTACGATATCGATCCGGATCATGAGAGCTACTATTCAATCGCTATGGAGGGAGACATGATGGTTACAAGCAAGGGGGCAGGTAGAACGAGTCGAAGGGCAGCTTGGATTTCTGCGCTCCTGGTGGGGCTGGCGACCGTAACCTTTGCGGCCACGCCAGTCTGGGCCGGGAAGATTCATGGGAAACTGCGAGGGGTTGTTGATGTCCCGGGCGCGAGTCTAACGCTTCCCCTCCCGCCCGGCTCCCCTAACGTCATCGTCACCCTCTTTCTCGGCGGACCCAGCGGGTCGCCTGTACCGATCACGATCACCCCCAGCACGAAAGTCGATGCTGAGGACTCGAAAGAAAAGGGGGCCGGAGGAAGCATCTCGCTTGTGGATGGCGATTCGATCGGGGTGAAAGCGAAGGCCCAACAAGTGGGGGCCACCATGGAGCTTGTGGCGACTAAGATCGAGTTGAAAAATCCGGAAATCGAGACCTTTGGAGCCGTTGACGTTCCAGGCGCGAGCCTGGCGCTTCCTCTCCCGCCCGGCTCCCCAGCCCAGACCTTTACTCTCTTCATTGGTGGGATAGGCGGGCCGCCAATCTCCATCGTTGTCACGCCAACTACCAGGGTGAGAGCGGATGGACTAACCTTGAACGATAATGATTTTACCGAGGTCAAGGCAGTCATCCAAAATGGTCAGATTGTCGCGCTGAAGATCAGAAAAGAGAACCAGGAGGAAGTTGAGGACGAGTAGAAGCTTTATAGCGCCAGTTACCAACGCCCTTCAGGCCGGCAGCGACCTTGGAGGGCGTTGGTGTTTTCAGGTGGGAAAAAAGGCAACAGCCCAGATTTCCGTTGACAGCGGGTGGCGGCAATTGCCATCATACTGCTGCGCCGAAGTGGTGGAACTGGTAGACACGCCGTCTTGAGGGGGCGGTGGGGTTACACCCGTGGGGGTTCGAGTCCCCCCTTCGGCACCATTGTATACTCACAGTTTCGCGGTTGACCTCCCTTGGCATCTTCGCACACCGACATCGATCGTTCAGATTGCGCAATGGCACCAAAGGCGGCGCAGACCATCAATCTAAGCCGGATATAGCGCGCCAAGGACCGACGCTTGGAACCAGGAACGGTTATCCTGACAGGTTGTGCGGGCTTTATCGGCTGCAAGGTCGCCGAGTTGCTTCTCCGGACCGGTCACCTCGTCGTCGGGATCGATAACCTTAACGACGCCTATGATGTCAGGCTTAAGCAGTGGCGCCTCAAACAGATCCTCCACTACCCCGGCTTTCAGCTCCACCAACTCGACATCAGCGATCGGGCAGCTTTAAGCGAGCCCTTTGAGGCAGCATGTGGACCCTATGGTCGCGGTCCAGTCGCCGTTATCAACTTGGCTGCCCGCGCCGGCGTACGCCAATCCGTTGAAGACCCCTGGGTGTACTACGACACCAACGTCACCGGAACGCTCAACCTCTTAGACCTCTGCCGGAAACGCGGCATCAATAAGTTTGTTCTCGCCTCTACCTCCAGCCTGTACGGTCAGGGTAATCCAATGCCCTACCGGGAAGACGCAAATACCGACGCCCCCCTTTCGCCCTACGCCGCTTCCAAAAAGGCCGCTGAAGCTCTCTGCTATACCTATCATTATTTGTACGGAATCGATGTGACGGTGCTGCGGTATTTCACCGTCTACGGCCCCGCCGGGCGACCCGATATGAGCCTCTTTCGCTTCGTGCAGTGGATCAGCGAAGGGCACTCAGTGCTGGTGTATGGCGACGGCCAACAATCCCGGGACTTCACCTACGTAGACGATATCGCGAGAGGCACGATCGCCGGCCTCAAACCGCTCGGGTATGAGGTCATTAACCTCGGCTCCGATACGCCGATCGTCCTGATCGAGGCAATCCGACTTATCGAAACATTCCTCGGGAAGAAAGCAGAGATTGTACACACACCCCGTCATCCAGCCGACGTGCAGGCCACATGGGCGGAGATCAGTAAGGCCAAGCAATTGCTGGGCTGGCAACCGCAATCAACATTCCAGGATGGCGTTGACGCGCTGGTGCGATGGTATCAAGCCAATCGTGAGTGGGCGATGCATGTGTCAACAGGGTAACGCCGACTGGTTGGCCTTCATGGCGCCGTCGAAGCCTCCCGCTTTGTGAGGAGAAAGGACACACGATGACATCGCTCGTCCCGCATCTGAAGGAACGTATCGGACGGCGAGACTATACGGTCGGCGTCATCGGCCTGGGGTATGTCGGGTTGCCGGCCGTGTTACGTTTCGGGGAGGTGGGCTTTCGCGTCCTGGGCTTTGACATCGATCCTGACAAAGTGAAGCGAATCAATGCCGGCGAGAGCTACATCCGGCATCTCCCGGAAGATCGGGTGGCCTCCCTGGTCGGATCGGGTCGGTTTGAAGCCACCTCCGACTTCACCCGCCTCAAAGAGGCCGATGCGATTGTCATCTGTGTTCCCACACCACTGACGCGCCATCGAAATCCAGACCTCCAGTACGTCATACAGACCGCCGACGCCATTGCTCGCACACTGCGGACCGGCCAACTCATCTGTCTGGAGAGCACCACCTACCCCGGCACCACTGAGGAGATCCTTCAGCCCCGCTTTGAGGCAACGGGTCTTCGGGTAGGGCGGGACTTCTTTCTTGTCTTCTCGCCTGAGCGGGAAGACCCGGGCAACGCACACTTCGGCTTGGCCACCATCCCCAAGGTCCTCGGTGGGGTGTCGGATGCCTGTGGGGAATTAGGCGAAACGCTCTACAGAACGATTGTACCCACCGTAGTGCGAGTCGCCTCTCCCAAGGAAGCCGAAATGACCAAGCTCCTGGAGAATATCTACCGAGCGGTCAACATCGCACTAGTGAATGAGCTCAAGATGCTCTCGGACCGGATGGGGATCGACATCTGGGAGGTCATCGATGCTGCTGCCACCAAGCCTTTTGGCTTTCAGGCCTTTTATCCCGGACCGGGTTTGGGGGGCCACTGCATCCCCATCGACCCCTTCTATCTCACCTGGAAAGCCCGCGAGTACGGCATGGCCACCCACTTCATCGAGGTGGCCGGCGAGATCAACCATGCCATGCCGGCCTGGGTGGTGGGAAAGGTCGTGGAGGCGCTGAACGGTCGGGGTAAGTCGCTGCATGGCGCCAGCCTCCTGGTCCTGGGTGTGGCGTACAAAAAGGATATCGACGATCAGCGGGAAAGCCCGGCCCTCGAGATCCTGACGCTACTGCGGCAACAGGGAGCCCAGGTGAATTACGCCGATCCCCACGTCCCCCGGTGCTACGGTCACCGTCACTATCCCGACCTTGACCTGACCGCTCTCCCCCTGACGGCCGAGACCCTTCAGGCGCAGGATGTGGTCATCCTCGTGACGAACCACTCGGCGTTTGACCTCGATCTGATCCGCCAGCACGCCCATCTGATCGTCGATACGCGCAACGCCTTCAAGGGCATCCCCCCAGACAAAGTCGTCAGGGCGTAAGCAACAGGACGGACACGTTTCTACCCCTCTATAAAACGCAGACGAATATCTATCGATACGTCGGAGTGGGGATCGGTCTACTTTGGTAGAGGTAGGGTAAGCAGGGCCGTATAGCCCTCGCGGAAGGTCGGATAGCGGAAGACGTAGCCGGAGGCGAGAAGCTTGGCGTTGCGACAACGCTTGTTGGCGGGATGACGAGGCGTTCGAGGCGAGGCAGATTCACTCGGCCGAGTCGGCGGCACGCCAAGTGTTGCAGCCAGCCAGTCAAGGAGCACGGCCAGCGTGGTTGGTTCGTGATCGACCCCAAGGTAGATTGGGTCCGGGTTCGACAGCATCATCAGATGGCGCAGAGCCCCGGCAGCGTCATTCCGGTGAATGCGGTTAAAATAGACGGGCGACTCATCATTGCCCCATGTAATCTCGCCTCGACGCACCCGCTCGATCAGCGAGGCGCGGCCAGGACCGTAGAGGCCGCCCAAGCGTAATACGGTGGTCGGGAAAGGGCCCTCCAGCAGGAGACGCTCGCCTTCGAGGAGACGCATCCCTGCGAACTCAGTCGGTTTAGTGGAAGACGTCTCGTCTACCCAGGCCCCCGAAGACTCCCCATAGACCCCCGTACTCGATGTGAGGAAGACACGCCGGGGATGTGCCTGCTGCAAGGTAAGCGCGTGGAGCAGGTTTCGCACTCCCTCCACATAGACTGCCCGGTAGGCCGCATCGTCATGAGTATCGGGCGCAGCCGTATAGAACATCCAATCAACTATTGACGGTAGTGTCTGAAGTGTCTCGGGCGAGGTCAGGTCGGCCGCAACTGGTCGAATGTCAGGCGGAAGCGTGTCGGGATGGCGACGCAGTCCCCAGACGGTATGTCCCTCAGCCGCGAGCAGAGAGCCCAGCGCCGTTCCGATATAACCACAGCCAGCTATAAGAACGTTCGCCATGTTCCGATTTAAGAAAGCGGTCAGTTATCAGCCCTTAGCCGTCAGCTTCTGATGATCGCGTTAAACCTGGATTCCGGGTCAAGCCCGGAATGACAATTAACGAAGGGGATGTGACGTACTGCGTTAATGCCCAAGCGAGTGTCGAAGCGCGCCTTCGAGATCAGGGTAGCGGAAGCGATACCCTGTGGCCAGCAGCCGGGTAGGCTGGACGCGCTGACTGGCCAGCAGCACTTCATCAGCCATCTCCCCAAAAGCGAGATGCGCTGCGGTGGCAGGCATTGAAAACAGGGTGAATCGGCCGATAATCCGCCCCAATGTCCGCGTGAATTCCTGATTGGTCACCGGATTCGGCGTCACCGCATTGACCGGACCCTGGAGCGCCTCAGTTGTAAGGGCGTGCGCAATCACACCCAAGAGGTCATCCAAGGCGATCCAGCTTATGTATTGGTGTCCCGTCCCCAGTACCCCTCCGAGGCCCATTTTGAAGGGTGGGAGCAGCTTCGCTAACGCCCCACCGGCTCCGCTGGCCACCATCCCGAAGCGGAGATGAACAACGCGGATCCCTTTTTGGACGGCAGGCTTGGCCGCTGCCTCCCATTCAGCGCAGACTCCGGCGAGAAAGCCGGTTCCCATGGTACTTTCCTCTGTAAGCACCTCATCACCACGATCGCCGTAATAGCCGGTGGCCGACGCGCACACCAGCACCCTTGGCGGCTGCTTCAGCCCGGCGAGCGAGTCGCAGAGCAACCTGGTGCCGCCCACCCGGCTGTCGCGGATCTTCGCTTTCTTCTCAGTCGTCCACCTTCCGGTCGCAATGTTTTCTCCCGCAAGATGGACCACCGCATCCAGCCCCTCAAGGCGGGCGGTATCCATCACTCCCGCCTCAGGGTCCCAACGAACCTCTGCAATCTCGTGCTCAGGAGTGGCACGAACCAGGCGCGTGATACGATGTCCGCCGGCCGCAAGAAACGGAACCAGCGTCGAACCTATGAATCCGGTCGATCCTGTGACGAGGACGTGCAACTGTGTCATGGAGAACACGCTGTCAGCCAAGTTGTCGGGTTACGCTGCGCCAACCCGACCTACGGCTGAACGCTGATCGCTGTTGTTCATGCCCCTGGGGCCGGGCCTCTCAGACTGAGTAAGATGCCCATAAAAAGCCACTGCATGACCCATCCAATCACGCACGCTCCCACCGCTCTGAAGGTTGTCGTGTAGCGAAGGGTCTCCCTCACCGCAATAATCATGGCTCCAAACATCCAGGCCAACACGAGTCCAAAGACGACGCCGCTCAAACCAGGAATGATGCCCAGCAGACTTACGACTCCCGGAGCGCTGGCAAAACTGATTATCCGCACCGTTGCGCCAAAGTCGATTTTGGTCTGCGGCTCCTGCAGTAATCGCGTGCCGACCAGGTAGGTGAAAAACGCCCAGGCATACCACCGCACCATCGCCTGCATCGTCTCGAAAAAGAAGCCGCCAATCCCGTCATGAATGATGACACCGACTCCGGCGGCCACAGCCGACAGAATCACCACCATCGCGGCTTGCATCGGAGCGCGCCGATCAGCCTTAACTTCCTCATAAAGGCTTCCATCCAGTTTGGCGGCCCGGATCATCCGCTCGCCCAGCCCCTTCATCACCTCTCCTCCTCCATGCCGCTACACTTCCTCAGAAAGAGTCTATTGCATCTATCGCGTCGCGAATGGATCGTTCCTTAATTGCTACTTGAGGTCTTCGCGCGAAAAATGCTCTCACATTGCAAACCTATGGTATCTGGATCAGGGTGTCAACTGTTTTCCGGAGAGAGAGAGTACGTATTCGCAGGTGGGCTACAGTGAGGAACAAAAGGGTGCAGCTTCAGGACCTACGGCCTCTCAGGGGAGATCGGACAGTTCAACAGGGAGACCTTCCCGCTGCTGCCATCTATCCTGACCTGGCTCTTATCCGGGAGCAGCAACGAGGCGTTTTCTAATATCACGGCAGGAACTCCACTCTCACGGGCCAGGCACGCGCCGTGGGCGAGGATGCCGCCGGTCTCCATCACCAGTCCGGCCACCCCTCTGATGTGGAGGAACATGCCGAGACTCACCGCCGGAACGACAATGACGTCATGAGCTTGGAGGCCGTTCCCGTTGCTCAGTGAGTCGAGCCTATCGGGGTCGATAATTCGGACCCTCCCCACCGCTTCGCCGGAAGAAACAGGAACAGCCTGAAATTCCTGTGAGGTATCAAGCCTTGGTGGCCTGCCGATCTCTTCAAGCGAGTTCTCGAAGATGACCCTCGGCATCCACTTGCGCCTTGCGAATAGCAGGGCGATCTCCCGTTCCTTGCGTCTGACCTGTATCGTGTCTCGCGCACGCTTGAGATCGCTGAGCAATTCCGGGAGCTCCGTCGGAAACAGATAGAAGACCTCGTCAGGCTCCAGTTCGAGTTTCCGGCCCAAGACCATCAGCGCCCGCCGAATGAGCGCATACTCTGCGACCAGGTAATACTTGATCGTCTCGCGAAACGGCAGGTATCGTTGGGCGTACTCGAGGTTCTTGAACAGCGTCCGGATGTCGAGCCGACTCGCGCCGGACTGCGCCATTCGATTTCGAACCTCCGCCTCGGCCCGCTCTCTGCGCTCTACTTGTTGAAACGATTCCACGGTAGGGTGATAATCGGTAGCCACGGCCTTCCTGAGCAATCGCTCGAGGCTCTGGGAATCGTCAGCCATACGAGGCATCGCAATCTCCAGTTCATTCGCGGCTAGATGGCCATACGTCGCGAGGAACTCCTCGCGCGACATCTCCTTTTGCGCAAGCCTTAACAGGTCGATCTCTTCCCGACCGATCTTGCTTCGCTCGAGTCCATGCAGCAGCTTCTCGATCAACCCATCGGCTTCCAGACCAAACCAACCCTGTAGTTGCCGCTTCACCCTGTCGGTGAAGAAGAAACCAAGTCTCGCCGCGACGACGTAATGTACGGCAGTCGACCACCTCAGGTGATCCAGGTAGCCTTGGAGCTTCGCAATGATCTCCCCACATGAAAGCCCTGTCAGCGCAACCGGTTCCTCCCTGGTCAGGTAGCTTTGGAGTTCCGGTTCTATTGTGTCCGAGAATTGCGTGTGATATGCCTCCCCCCACCTTATCATCCCGCTTAGAAATTCGAGAAAGCGGTCGTGGTACTTTCTGCCCTTATCTGGACCGAATCTCCCTACGGCCTCATCAAGGGTCAACTCCTGCTGATAGAGCCCGATCTCAGGATAATTGGCCAGGTGCGGTTCGGCCTTCACCTGGTTTAGATATGCCGTGATATCGAGGGGAAAGTCGACCTGGAACGTCTTCGCATCCAACTCAAGGTTGAAGTAGGGATGGCCACAGATGAGCTCGAACAGCCCTTCGGAGGTCTCGTCAGCGAGTGTATATCCAAGCCGGCGGCGGCCAAGCTGAATGCCGCCCTCATCACTGAAGATCGTCGTGAAGATTCCGAAGCTCATGGGCGTTGGCGTGGGCAGAATTTCGGCGATGTTGCCGTCGCTATAGATCGCCTCGCCGCAGGTGAGCTTCCCTTTTCGTCTCAACCCGGCGATCCGACGGCGTAGCCGGTCGATCTCCATCTGCCGATACCGTGCCGCCTTGCGTTCAAGCGAATCGCTCGTGGCCGAGATGGGTCGGCTCTGCAAGATGTGGGTCTGCCGTCCGGCGATGGCAAACTCGATATCCTGGGGATGACCGAAGAGCGTCTCCAGGGCAATACCGACATCAACAAGGCCGCAGAGCTGGGTCGGCGTGAGCGTCGCATCCTTTGCGACGATTCGCGTCTCCAGCACCTGGCCCTTTCGATCTACGCGGAACGTATCCCCCGGCACCAGGCCAGACACCAGCGGCTCGCCAAGACCGAATACGGCGTTGACGACGCACTCGTCTCGGCTGAAGGTGACCGGGTTCAGGGTGTAGATGACGCCCGAGACCTCAGCCTCCACCATCTCCTGCACGAGGACGGCCATGCCCCGCCCGCAGCCGTTCTCTTCCAGGCTCACCTGCTGCCTATACAAGGCAGTGCGTGGCGCCCGCAAGGAGCGGAGGCACTCCACAACAGCCTGGATCAGTTCCACTTCGGAGGCGACATTGACGCGCGTCGTGTAGATACCGGCAAAGCTGGCATGGCGGAGGTCTTCCAAGGTCGCCGAGCTTCGCACCGCTACCCGCTGAAACCCTCTTGCCCGATAGGCTGCAACAATCGCCGCCTGCAACTGCTCATCGAGTTCGATCTGTTCACCGGAAGATCGTATCGCCTCTTCACAGGCGGCGGTGGGGATGACGAACCCTCTTGGCACCGTGAAGCCAGCCCGCATCATCACACCCAGGTGCAGGGCCTTCCGCCCGACACGGGGCAGATCACCCTCCCGAACATCCTGAAGATCGATGATGCGGAATCGCCCCGTCATGTTTCTCAGGCGTCTGACTGCCCGGCCCGCCAGATACGGAAGCGGTCGCGCTGGACTCGCTCGACTTTCCATCTGTACTTCAACTGCTCCCATTCCGGCACAAAGTGTTCTATCTCAACAGAGGCTGGGGAAGCTTGGACCTCGTCGAGCACCTTCCGGTAAAACCTGGTAATATCCCGCATCACCCCATCCGGGTGCTCCCGTCCCGGGATCTTCAGGTAATCGACCCCCGCCTCGACGTAGTCCGGCAGTTCGTGGAGAATGAGTGACGGGCTGCTTTTGAGGCCCAGCCGCTTCGTTGGAGACCCATTCGTGCGGTCGAGATCCCATCCGGCCTGGCAGACCCGATAGCAGCTCCCCCCGCGATTGGAGCTGCCAAAGCAATGGTCTTTCCCTTCGGAGTCTACCCATCGCTCGAAGCGGAGGTAACTGCTCATCGTGCACCGGCCTGGGCAGATGATCCCCTCCTGAAGCGACGTAAAGAGGAAGACCTCGATGCCGACCGGCACCTCTGCCTTGATCGCGCGGATCTGGTCGACCTCTACGCCCCATCGATAGGAGAGGATGACGAAGTCGGCGCCGATCTCCTGGTAGAACCGCAGGTCCTCCCGGTTGCAGACGGCACACGTCACGCTGGCGTGGATATTCACTCCCGGAAAACGCTGGTGAAGTTGTCTGATGCACCCGATATCGTTGAGGATGAAGCTCGACAGACCCCAGTCGATGTATTTCTCGATCTTCTGGAACAGGAGGGAGATTTCCTGCGGACCAGGCACGCTGTTCAGCGCGACCTTCACCTCCTGCCCCCTGCTCCGCGCAAACTCGTTGATCTCGCGGATCTCCTCATCGTGGAGTTCATCCTCGGGAGGTCTCCGGCTCCAGCCCGCGGGACCCACATAGACGGCATCCGCGCCGGCTTCCAACACGGCCAAGGCCATCGCTTGCGTCCCCCCTGGAGCCAACAATTTCACCATGGTCCTTATCCTTCCCTGAAACAGCATTCAGCAGTTAGGGATTTAGACTGAAGGCTGAAGGGAAACTACTCAAAAACTTTCAGTCTTCAGTCTATTTACCTGCTGTTACTCTACAAACCCTGCAGCAAAGGTTCCTGGAGGCAACCGGTCGATACCGAGGAGCGCCCCTCCGCCTACCTTCAGGAGTTCGCCAAAGAGACGTTCAATCTGCCGAATGGTTGATTTATCCCAAGCGGTCATCACCCGTCGCCGCCAGCTATCGCGCAGGATCGTGAGAATCCTGGGATCGATCCCACCCATGACCTGCTCGCCCACCTCAACCCAGATCTCATCGTTTTTCTGCATGTATTCAGCCGTTTCACAGAACGCGCGGATAAAGCCGCGCAGCATGTCGGCGTTGCGCATTGCGAACTCATCACTCACGGTAAAAAGAGTAATCGGCACCGGACCGGTGATCCCGAGGTCTGCAATCAGGTCGAGCACATCCGCGATCTGTCGGTACGCTCCCGTCGCCACCAAGGGTGGGATCAACTGCCACCATTGCAGCGCGGCATCGACCTGCCCCCCCTTCAGCATCTCAGCCAAGGTCCCCTTCGAGAGCGCCTCGACCACTGTCGCTTCCTGCTGGGGATCAAAGCCGTACCGTTTCATGCACGCGGCCCTCAAGATGATCCAGTTCTTGTCGCGCAGCCGGACTACCCCGACTCGCTTTCCGCGCAGGTCCTGCAGCCCGCTGATCGATGAGTCGCAAGGGACGACGAGCCCGCCTGCGATCCGGCCATAGGGAAAGAAGGCTGTCAGGGAGAGGCCGTTTGCCCGGTGGCGGCCGATCGCAATCCAATCGATATCGATGAGATCGACGGCCCCCTCTTTAAGGGCCACCTCAAACGATTGAAACGCGCCGGTGATCTGATCCCGGACAAGAGTGATCTGCAGATCAAAACCGTGCTTGGTATCAAGCCCCAGCTTCTTCATCGCGTACACGAACCAGCGGGGGCTCCCGGTCGGCTCGAAGGCCGCTCTTAGGACCGGTAGTGCGGTTGTGCCGTCCTTTACGACCATCATTCCGATGCGCTCCCTTTTCTGTGCCTCACTGAGGACCCCTGACGCTTCCAAGCAATTGACCGACTCGCCTGGTGCGCTCCATCGTCCATCGCTTTCTCAGCTCTTGCCATTCTGGAACGAACGGCTGCAGCGATAGTTCGGCCCCGGATGCCACAATCGCATCAATCAGCCCCCGGTAAAACCGCGTGATATCCTGCATCAACTCTTCCGACCGCTCCCGTCCCTGGAGCTTGAGATAATCGACTCCCGCCTCGACAAAGCCAGGCAGCTCCCATAATTGGAGAAAGGGATCGTTCCGCAGCGTACTCTTGCCATCGAGTTCCGCAGCGGGCGCCGCCACCTCCCATCCCGCCTGACAGACTCGTGCGCAGCCCCGTGCGCCGCGATTGGCGGTACCGCTCAGCGCATCGTCTTCCTCGTCCGACCACTCCTTATAGACCAGGTAGCTGCTCATGATGCATTTACCGGGGCAGACGAGTCCATGAGGCATCGGCTGGAAGAGAAAGATCTCCACGTTCATGCCGACCTCCGCCTTGATCGCCTTGACCTCATCGGGCTGCAGCCGGTACGGCAGGATGATGCAACTTCCTCCGAGCGCCTTGTAAAAGCGGATGTCCTCGCGGTTGGTGACGGCGCTTCCGATACTGACGTGGATGTCAATGGTGGGGAAATGGCGTCGGACGGCCAGGATACACCCGGGATCTGAAAGGACAAACCCGGACACGCCCCAGCCGGCATACGCTTCGACCTTCTGCATAAGACGCGGCATTTCGGTGGGACCGGGCATGGCATTCAAGGCCACCTTGACCTCTCGCCCCATGGCGGCGGCTGATTCGCTAAGCTCTTTGATCTCCTCATCCGTCAGGTCCATCTGTGACGGTCGTCGGCTCCATCCGCGGGCGCCCACATAGACCGCATCTGCCCCCTCGGAAAGCGCCGTGATAGCCATTCGCTGGGTCCCGCCAGGGGCCAGCAGTTTCACCGTCTGCGTAGCAGTGCGTGTACTGAGCGTCATCGACGTCAGGCCTTCGCCCGCGCAACGAGGCGGTCGTCTCGCCTCCGCCGCTCGCTCGCCCATCGCTTCTTCAACTCCTCCAACTCAGGCGCGTACTGTGTTACCACCTCATCGGTTGGAAAGGTCTCCAAATCGTCCACGACCTTCCGGTAGAAGCGAACGATGTCCCGGACCAGCTCATCGGATCGATCTCTCCCGGGCACCTTGAAATAGTCTACGCCCGCCTGAACGTAGTCCGACAGCTCTTGCAGCCAGAGCTTCGGATTACCTTTCAGGCCGAACTTTCCGTCGATCTCCCGCTCATCGGCCGTCGCCTCCCACCCGACTTGGCAGACCCGCAAGCAATCCCCGCCCCGGTTGGCGCTGCCGTAGAAATAATCTTTCCCCTCGTGATCGAGCCACCGGTTGGAGCTGAAGTAGCTGCTCATCGTACACTTCCCCGGGCAGACGATCCCATCCAGGTTCTCGGTCCTGAACAGGAAGACCTCCAGGCTGACATCGATCGATCGCTTGATGGCCCGGACGTCTTCGATCCCCATTCGATACGGCAGGATGACGACACTGGCCCCCAGATCGTGATAAAACCGCACCTCAAGGGCATTGCTCAGCCCGGCTCCTACACTGACGTGGATCGTGATATCGGGGAAGTGGGATCGCACCTGGACCATCGAACCGATGTCGCTGATCATGAACCCGGAGACGCCCCATCCGGCGTACATGTCAACCTTCTTCAAGAGGAGCGGGACCTCTTCCGAGCTGGGCATCGTGTTCAGGACAACCCTCACGTGCTTGCCCTGAGCACGTGCTGCAGCGCAGAGATCCCGAACCTCCGCATCGGTCAGTTCAGTGTCAGAACCTCTCCGGCTCCATCCCCTGACACCCACGTAGACCGTATCGGCCCCCGCTTCCAGGACCGAGAAGGCCATCCGCCGCGTTCCCCCAGGCGCCATCAATTTCGCCATCGTCTATGCCTCCTGAAGCTCTTCATTACGCGGTCTGGGATAGCGCATGGGGGCTGAGATATTCCTGCCCGGATACGCCGAAATAAAATCCATTGCAGAGGCCGCTCTGCGACAACGATCTCGACTGATCCAGCCACCGCTCGGTGCAAGACTCCTCACCAGACTGGGCCTTGTGGAGCGCCTCCCGGTAGATCTTCCCGATCGTTTCAACGTAGGTCCCCGTTTCTCCTAGCGTATAAATGTAGAACAGGTTGAGGTCGCTCCGTATCAGGCGATCCAGGTACTCAAGCATACAGAGATCCTTGCCGCTCAGGTTCGCCCTCCCGATGCTCTTGAGTTGCCAATCTTCATGGGTCAGCCAGTGCCCCTGCGAGCAACTCTCTTCACAATTGGTCGGCACCTGACCGGTGTAGTCGGTGACGAAGCAGGTCCCAGAGATCGCCAGCGGGATCTTCCCGTGAACGGGCACCACCACCTGGACGGGCGAGTTATCCCGGATATAGATCAGCTCTTCCAGGCTTAACTCGGCATTCGGAAAGACCCGTTCAACCCCGTACCCTTTCAGCACCCGCGCGGTCTCGTGGGTGTAAAGGTTGCCGAAGACCCCCAGGTGGATAGGGATGTCGCCCAGAATCTCGCGCACGGTCTCCAACAGTCCCATGTTGTGGACCTCGACACCGTCGAGGGGCAGCCCCTGAGCGCCCCGGAGCAGCTCCTTGATCCAGACCAGGTCGCTGTCCTTCGGGATGGCATACAGGCTTAGATAGCACCTCTTTCCCATCGATTTGACCCGCTCTACCCCAAGGGCGAGGGTGTCGATATGGCGGGAGAAATTGCCAGGATAGAGGGGACACGTAAAGTCTCCCAGATAGAGCGCGTCGTACGCGGTCAGATCGATCTCGTGTAGCTGCTTTGGACCAGGGATGTGCGTGGATAGTTCAAACATCTCCGCCTCCGCGTTCGTTTTGAAATGAGTAGCAAGGACGCTGTAGTCCAATAGTAGGACTTGAAGGGACAATGCACATCCAGTGCCAACCGTCCTCAAGGCGGATTATGTAACTATTTGATTATAAATACTTAGCCTAGCATAATGAGGAGTGTCGCCGGACTACGTCAGCGGAGAAAGATAAGCAATGGGGCAAAAGCCCCAAAATGAGTGTTCTGCCCCATATTAGTCTCACTTCGCGGCAGAAAGAGGGTGGCATTCAGAAAGGGTGTAAAAGGTTGCAAGGCGCGTCTACCCGTGTCGAAGGTCGAGGGGATGAGGTGAATGTGGAGATTGGGGGAGGGCTGTTTTTCCATAAGAGCCGAGACTTTCCGAAGACTTTTCAGTAAGGTCTCAGAGTATCGCATGGGTGATAAACATCTTACCCCCACAGATTGCGAGTTGTGGCGAATCGGCGATTCGCCGATTGCTCCGAAGTTCGACAACCCGCGCGCCAGGTGGCGGCGCGCCTTCGGCTGCTGAAGCGAAGCGACCCTACGCACGATGTTCTTCTCGCTCTGTTCGCTCGACGCGGTCCATATCATCGAAGGGGCCGGAAATCGCTTCTTGCTGACCAGATCTCCGCGTGCTGGGGTGATGTCTTCGGTAGCCGGGTCATCGCTGCCGCCATTCCTGATCACTTCACGGCCTTAAAAAATTGGAGCGGTAAGAATCAGGTGCCACTATCAGAAGGATGGCTTCAGCAAGATCTGTCCTTCTCACGAGGACACCTTAATCGGCATGGGCGGTCCGAAACAGTTCGTGCCGCATCCGGTAATATCGCTTGACACTTATTGGCTATACTGGCTATATTTGTAACCGGATGCGGTAGTCACTGGAAACATATATGTCCGGGGGCGATCAGTTGATTGAGACGATCAAATCCATCATCCTGGACTTCCAGGAAGCCCCGCTGGAGACCGGGGTGCCCCGGCGTGTGCGTATCGAGACCGTTCACGGCAAGGCCGCCGTCTGCATTGGGGTGCGGCGAAGCGGCAAGTCGACGTACATGTTTCAAATGATCCAGCGGCTGCTGGACAGCGGGGTCTCCAGGCAGAACATCCTGTACCTGAACTGTTTCGATGACCGCCTCCACACCCTGCAGCAGGACCATCTCGGTCTGATCACTGAAGCCTATTACTCCCTCTATCCGGAGAAAAAAAACACCGAAAAGGTCTACTGCTTTTTCGACGAGATTCAGGCCGTTCCCGGATGGGAGCGCTTCGTCGACCGCGTGATGCGGACGGAACAATGCGAGGTCTATCTCACGGGCTCGTCGGCCAAGATGCTCTCAAAGGAGATTGCCACGCAGATGCGCGGACGGGCGCTCTCATGGGAGCTGTTTCCGTTCTCGTTCAGGGAATTCCTGGACTACAAAGGCATCGAAAGTGAGGGCGCGCTGTCGACGAAGAAGCGGTTCCTCATTCAGAAGACCTTCGAGACCTACCGGGAGACCGGTGGCTTCCCCGAGGTCGTCGGCCTTGGCCGAAACCTGCGGATCAAGACTCACCAGGAATACTTTCACACCATCCTGTTTCGAGATTTGGTCGAGCGCCACGACGTCTCACACCCCAAAGCGGTGACCGATCTCGCGCACTGGCTGGTGGATAACACGGCATCGCACTACTCCGTCAACAGCCTCACAGGCTATCTCAAGTCACTGGGCCACAAGGCGCCGAAGTCAGCCGTATCGGATTACCTGGAATGGTTCGAGGATGCCTATTTCCTATTCACCGTGCGCATCTTCGACCCGTCGCTCGCACGCAGCAACACCAATCCGAAAAAGATCTACTGCGTCGATCACGCCCTGGTCACGTCGGTGTCTTCGGGAATTCTGGTCAACTCCGGGCATCTCCTGGAGAACCTCGTGTTTACGGCTCTTCGGCGCTTGTACCCGGAGATTTACTACTACAAGACGAAGACCGGACGGGAGGTCGACTTCATCGTCCCGATGCGTGGTCAACCGCGGATGTTGGTTCAGGTATGCGAGTCCCTGGCCGACCCGCAGACACGGAAACGAGAAACAGCGGCGTTGAGCGAGGCGATGGCTGAACTCAAGCTCACAACAGGAACCATCGTGACCCGGAGCGAGCATGAGCGAATCGAGGTGGACGGTAGAACCATCGAGGTCGTTCCGGCATGGCGCTTTCTCCTCGACCTACCGGAATCAACGGGCTAGCCACAGGTCCCTGTACACTTCCGCTGACTTTCGTAGATGCCGACCGTTGTGTCAAAACGCCTTTTCGCGTATATGGCGCAGCCGGTTTCGAGGCGTACCCGTCGTAAGCCCAGGGAAACTGAGATGGAGGCTCCTTCACACTTACGGGGTGATTGCGACACCATGCATCAGGACGTATGCGGCGAGACTGGCGGGTTCAGGTTGGTGCAGCGAGCGTGCGGAAAAGAAATGGAGTGTGATATCATCGCCTGCCTTCTCTTGTACCAGGGCTGTGGTGTGCGCGCGGGTAGTAAGGTCCCACGACTCGATGTCCTCTAGAAAGACCGCGAGATCGATGCCGCTCCATTCATCGGCACTTCCCTCCACCCACGGACCAAACAGGTAGGCCGCCGCTACAGGGGTATAGCGGGACAGCAGCTCCACTGCGTACCGGGAGCGGTGTTCGATCACAGCATCGATGTCAGCCATCGCACTACCTCCTCCGTGTTCTTACTACCTGCCGCGCCCACGGTGGGCGAAGCGTGGCGAGTTCAGTGGGTTGAGAATACCTCGCGGAGGGCGGAGACAAAGCGTTCGTTGTCACGGGGGGTGCCGATGGTCACTCTTAAGGATGTCGAGAGGCCATAACGGGTGAGGGGGCAAACGGCTATCCCCCTGTCCGCCAAGGCGCGAACCACCTGTTCCCCGTCCCGTTCGACATCGACGAGGATGAAGTTCGCCGCTGTCGGTGCGTAGCGCAATCCAAGCTCCTCGAAGGCCTGGTACAGATACCGCTTGCCGGCCTCATTGAGGCGCTTCGAGCTGACGAGGTGCACCACATCGTCTATGGCGGCCAAGGCGGCTGCACTGGCCAGGGCATTCACGTTAAACGGCTGCCTCGCCCTGTCGATGAGTGTAATGCAATCGGGCGGGGCGATTGCATACCCGATCCGCAATCCTGATAACCCATAAATCTTGGAGAAGCTCCGTAACGCGATCACAGGGCGACCCTCCTTCGCGTAGCCCACGGTATCAGGCTGAAGCGCATCCGGGACATACTCACGATATGCCTCGTCAAGCAGGACGATGACCCCTTCCGGGAGCGCCTCGACAAAGGCGGCGATGTCGTGAGGCGGGACGCAGCTTCCCGTCGGATTGTTCGGGTTGCCGATGAAAACCATCCTGGTCCGGGGCGTGATCCGTTCAGCCATTGTCTGAAGATCATGACGAAATGCTTTCAATGGGACTGATACCCGTTGACCTCCCGCGGCCTGGACGACCCGGCCGTAGAAGGCGAAGGCGGGATCGCCCATGATGGTCTCTATGCCGGGGCCGAGGAAGCACCTCGCGCACAGATCGATCAGCTCACTGCTGCCGTTCCCCAGCGCGACATGCGCGGCAGACAGCCCGAGCCGTTCGGCCAACCGCTCCTTGAGAGCGTGTCCCTGACAATCGGGGTAGCGGTTGATGCCCTGCAACACCCCCCGTATCGCCTTGACCGCCAGCGGCGATGGCCCTAATGGATTTTCGTTGTAGTCGAGCTTCACCCAATCCTCACTCACCGGCTCTCTGCCACCCTCCTCAAACAGTCTGCCATGGCGATAAGGGGGCAATCCTTTCAGGTATGGGGAAGCCGCATCTTCAAAGCTGGAGGACATAAGCCGGAACGGGATTAGAAATGCTTGTAGCGGAAGGCAACTGCCACGGCCTCGAGTTTGGTGTGAAGGCCGAGTTTGGCGAGGATCTTCTGGGTATGGTTACGAGCGGTGGTGGTACTGATGTGAAGCTGTTTCGCAATTCCCTTGGCACTTTCGCCACGGGCGATGAACCGGAGGACCTCCTGCTCTCTGGGCGTTAACACCTTCAAGGGAGAGGCGCTCCCTAGAGGGCTCATTCTGCCGCCATCCGGGAGGTCTCCTTCGCCTCCCAGCAGCGATTGTACCTTGCCGAGGAGGATCTCGGTCTCCACCTGCTTGGTCACGTCGTGAAAGATGTGGACCATGGTGAAGAGGCTCGGCGCGCCGCCAGGAACAACGATAGTACTGACGTGGAGCCAGAGGGGACGCCCCGCCTTGGTGTGAATCATGATCTCACGCCCCTCGACCGGCTCTTCATTCCTGGCCGAGGTGATTGGGGAGCAGTCAGCTCCACACAGTCGGCACCCTGTTCGGTTTCGTACAGCCCAGACCTCAGAACAGGGCCGTCCCATGACCTCTGCGGCCGTGTACCCCACAAGGCGCTCAGCCGCCTCGTTCCACAGGGTGACCATGTGGTCCTGATCGACGCCGAGCGCCCCATCGGCCGCACTTGAAAAGATGCCCGTCAGTGAACCATTCATCAGACCTGTCGCGTCCATTGTCTGCACCATGCAGTGTGTGAATATTTGACTAGGAGGTATACTCGTTAAAGATACCGAAGCCCACCGGAAAAATCAAGGAGACGGCGAACCGTAATAGTGATCATTCTTTGAGCGAAATCGGCTTTTGCTGCTCCTCTTGGTTACTCACCGCAGGCTTCTGAGGTATCTGGTCAGACCGGAGATCGGAAAGATCCATTGCCGAATGTTCTGCGACTTCCTCTGCGGTAGGACCAAGCGGTGTCAACCTCTGGAAATCTAATGAGACGCGGTCCACCTCCGGCTCACTTGAATTCTCGACAACTTTTTGAATCTTACGCTTCGTGATCCGTCCGAGAAAAAGACCGAGCAGAAACGCGATGAGAATGATGCCGATAAACTGGAGTACCGGGACTGAAACTGATGAGATCCCCAGGAAGTCAATGAAGGCAGCAGCCAGATCAAGCGCACTTCCAGTTTTTGCCCACATATTGTCTCGCGCAAGGATCAGATCATTTCGACTGCAGCATTTCGGTGAGTGCTAGAGCAGAAAAGGCCGCTACCTGCTCTTAATGACCAGCGCCGACTGTACTTCCCTGACGCCAGACACTTCCCGGGACAAGGCGACCGCCCGATCAACTTGGGCCTGAGAATTGACAAACCCAGCCAGAATCACCCGTCCGCGGAAGGTCTCTACCGAAATTGCGAAGCCGCTGATTGTAGGGTCGCCAAGCAGTTTCGTCTTGACCTTGGCGGTGATAGCCGAGTCATCGAGATACTCCCCGGTGCTCTCGCGGGTGGCCGTGGGAGCGCAGGCCTGAAGAAGAGGGAAGGCGGCAGCAAGAGCGACGATGAACGCGATGCTGGTTCGGCTTGGCAGACGCATCAGTTCCTCCTTCGATTATTCTATCCGCCATTACAGGCACCTACGAGCGTAGCGATACAGAGCCACTATACCAGAAATGCCTGGGGAGAAGAAGTGGTTTGTGCTATCATTTCACTTACTTTCAGGAGGAATCATGCCCAGGCATATACGCTTTCGTCCATTTTTAGGACTGACCATTGGCGACCCGGCAGGAATCGGTCCGGAAATCGTAGCCAAGGCTGTCACACACGAGGAGGTGCGTGCGGCCTGCCGTCTACTGATCATCGGCGAGGCTGAAATCATGCGGCGGGCCATCAGGCTTTGCCGCCTTGACCTCCTTATTCGATCCATCGCCTCCCCGGTTGAGGTCACAGCAGACCCGGGCTGTCTTGAGGTGCTGGACTTGAAGAACATTGATATCGCAAACTGCCCACCAGGCGTCCTTGCCCCCCACTGTGGTAGAGCAGCGGTGGAGTACCTCAACAAGGCGATCGACCTCGCGATAGCGCGCGAACTGGACGGCATTGTGACCGGCCCCCTGAACAAGGAGGCGATGGCCCTGGCGGGGTTCAAGTACGATGGCCAAACGGAGCTGTTCGCCGAGCGGACCGGCACCAAGGAATACGCCATGCTGTTGGTCGTCGGGCGAATGCGGGTTCTCCATGTCTCGACCCACACCTCGTTACGAACTGTCTGCGACAAGGTGAAACAGGCCAGGGTCCTGACGGTCATCCGCCTGGCTCATCAGGTTCTCTGCGATCTCGGATCACGGAAGAAGCGAATCGGCGTCGCCGGCCTCAACCCTCATGCCGGTGAGAGTGGTCGATTTGGGCGAGAGGAGATAGAAGAGATCATGCCGGCGATCGAGGCCGCCAAGGCCGAGGGAATCAGGGTAGGCGGCCCCTTCCCTCCTGACACCCTGTTCCATCGGCTTAAGCTCGGTGAATTCGACGCCGTCGTCGCCATGTACCATGATCAGGGCCATGTCCCGCTCAAGCTGATCGGGTTCCACCGTGGGGTCAATGTCACCGTAGGTCTCCCCATTATCCGCACCTCAGTGGATCATGGCACCGCCTTCGACATCGCGGGGACAGGGACCGCAAATCCTCGCAGTCTGGTGGAGGCGATCCTGCTGGCTACGAAGTTCGCCCATCGCCGGCACAAGGCAGCCCACACCCTCGACGTATAGTGGGGGCGATATCGATTCCCCGGTCACCGCGTGCCAGGGCGCATCGGAGGGGGCATGCCGGGGCCCGGCATCCTCATTCCCATGCCACCCATCATCCATTCGTGGCCTAATCGCTCGAACTTCTCCGCCTGCTCCGGTGTCAGTACCGCCTTCCCGGCCTCGATCGTCTTGACACGACTCACGCGAAGCTCAGCCTGTAGCATTGCACTCTTCTTCGCCAGCGTCTCCACCTTGGCTACGTCCACCTTATCCTGCTCCAGCAAGCCGTTCAACTCCAGCTCTGCCACATCGATCTCCGCGGTCCGCTTGATCGACTCCTTCTCGAAATTGGCTCGAAGCTCTCTGAGGGTACGCTCCTGATCCGCGGTGAGTCCTAACTGGTCTTGCCACATCAGCATCTGGCTGATGAGCGGCCATTCGTGGCCCCCCCGCCTATGGAACGAGGGGTCTATCCCCATACCCCGCATCATTTCGGGAATCATCCGGTACCCCGTCATCCCCGGTCCACCCGCACCCTCCTCGGCTGACGCAACATGGTTCCACATCGGTGGAATCGCCGGCCCCAGCACACCCACCAGAATCAGCGCGGCTATCACAATTGCTCGCATAGTGAATTCCTCCTTATCAAATGGTTAGTTTCACGGATCCATGTCCGCCGAGATAACCCAATACCCGATCTCAACATCCTTCACTGTGACACCAAATACCGGAACAAGGTTTAGCCCGAGCGGACCGGGCCACCGAACACCTCAGCGGCCTCATGATAGAGAGCCTCCGGGCACTCCTGATATCGTGGGGAAAAATGAAAGATCACCAACTCCTTTACGTTGGCCTCGCGAGCAAGCAGTCCGGCCTGCCGCGCCGTCAAGTGGTGTCGCTCGGTCGCATGATCCCGATCCTGTTCCAGATACATTGCTTCGCAAAACAGGATATCGGCGTCATGAGCAAGAGCGACGATCTTCTGCCGATTCTCATCGGAATAGAGCGTATCGGTAACATAGACCAGCCTCTGACCGCTCGTGATGGTCACGATCTTGTCTCTCAGGTCACCGAGCAGCAACTCCTGGAATGCCTCGCCGGTCGCATCCTCGCATGGGGCGCGGACCACCGTATCGTCCGGCGCGCCTGTGCGGACTAGTCGCTTGAATTCGGTCAGCCATGGCCCGGTCAAAAGACCGAGGTACTTCAGCCGTTCAGGGTCGATATTGATCCGCTCCACTTCACCCAGGGCAAAGGCAAGACACGGGATCTTGTGATCGAGATGTACCGCCTCGACCCGGAACAACGGATCGTCAACCAGCACGCCGGTAAACGGTGAAGACGGCGGCAGATCAATCCGCTCGAAGCGAGCGCCACATGGAAAGCGGGCAACCGCGATCTTCTCCGCGCTCACCTCGTGAACCTCGAATACAAGGGTATACCCCTCAACCAAGTTCCAGATGTAGCCGGAGAGCTTTCCTTCGACGTTCGAGATGAGGCCAGGCGGTCCGAAGAGACGAATCGTTTGGTCGCGACCGAGGACGGTCCGCAGTAAATGATCGAAGCCGATGAAGTGATCGACGTGGGTGTGAGAGACAAAGATGTCGGTGACCTTCAGCAGCTCGGCAGACGGCTGCGTCGTCAGGTCACCGAGGTCCAGCAGAATAGCGCGCCGTTCCCACCTGAGCCTCACAAAGAGGCCGGGATCGCCGAACACCTCATTGAGGAGCCTTGGTTGAAAGAGATTGGTCATGGGAGCGACACCCGCACCCCCTCTCAATCCGCCCCTGGTCTCAGACGTGTGATGCGCCCATGGACCCGCGCCGAATGCCCCAGCGCCAGGGCGAAGAGCGTAGCCTTCCCTGCGGCATGGGGAGAAAAGAACTGGGTCACGTCGTCGTCGTAAAAGGTGGTGCCCGTCGCGCCTAATCCCAGGGCGTATGCGCAGAGGTACATCTTCCCGCCGACGATCCCCGCCTCGAGCTGGGCGGCGCCGTAGCCACGATTCCCGTAGCGCTCGATGATTCGCTCCAGGTCCGCGAGGAAAAAGACGACGACGCTCGCTTCGATGCCGAGGCCCTGCTCAAGGCAGAGGTAGCCTGCCTCGCGTCGAAATGTGCCCTCCTTCAAGAGCTCAAGCGCCTGCTGTGATGACGAGAAGTAGAAGGCCCCGGTAGGGAGATTCTCGACGGAGTTGACGATAAGGTAGATGTCCAGCAAGGTCGTGCTCGGCCCCCCGAGAAAGTCCGCCGGGATCCCTCGACTGGATCGCTCAAGGATGGTGGAAAGCTGCTGGAATGAGATCGGCAGTTGAGCGAACTGGCGCGTGGAACCCCTGCGGAGAATGGCCTCGCCGAGGGTCCGGATGGGACGCTGCTCCCGCTCAATGGGGTAAAGAGGAAAATATTGGTCGCCGAGAGGCGGCGAGGGTCTCGGAGCAAAGGCCGATCGCCAGGCTTGAACCTCCTCCTCATTCAGCAGCATGGAGGCAGCACGGATCTGCGTGATCAGCGGATAGTCCGTCTCTCTTTTCGAGAGCGGGACGGTTTCGGGCGCAATCGGCAGAATCTCCGGTGGCTCCACAGCAGGCGAGTGTGCCCCAATCGGGACAAGGCAGAGACTCGCCTCGCGTTCGTTATCCAGACCAAGGAGGTGGTCCACACGAGCATCCATGAAGCCTGTCACGACCCGAGATGTAAGCTGCGCGGAAACAGCCGTAGCCAGGAGGTTAGCCAGAATCGTTCCGCCGTTCCAGTAGAAGTGGCGATAGGCCCTCGCCTGGTACTTCCAGGCGTTCCGCCAGAAGATCGCCGTCAGCACCAGGATGACAGGAGCGGATGTGATCGTCTTCTCTCCGGCCGTCGCACGGGTGAGCTCCCCCCGGAGATCCCCCGCCCGCAACCGACGGAGCGCGAAGTCGGCCGGGCAGAAGTGATAGACCCCGGCAGATAGCCCAGGGAGATCGCCACAGACGGCATAGATCTCCACCTCATACAACGCACCGGTACAGGAGGCCGCACGAAAGTCATGCTCCTCGCCCCCGGGGTAGACCTTCTTCTTGGTGAGACCTGCACAGAAGAACAGGACCTGCGCCAGCCCGGTCAGGTCAAGCGCGCTCGTCCCGGCCGGTTGGAACGTTGAGATGGTGTCGAGAGCCTCCGCGGCCGGCGGCGTAATATCACGCGGAAGCGGGATAGCAGGCAGGGTCGGATAGAGCTTGAAGAGGAGAGGTTTCTGCTCCCAGTCCAGGAAATGGCTTCCCAGGCGAATACTCCAGTAGGAATGCTTCGTTGCCGTGTGATAGTCGTGGGCCGCTTTGATGTCGCGGTTGCTAATCGGGCACAAGGGACTCGCACCCCCTTTTTCGCCATACCTCGCACTACCATATCATACGCCTGAATCACACCCGAAGCGTGTCGTAAAACTCAGCATTCAGCGTAAGATGTGACAATCGTCAGCCGGCCAAATGGAAGCAGACCAGTTTCAGTTCCGTCATCTCCTCCACGGCATAGCGCGGACCCTCCTTGCCGAAACCGCTCTCCTTCAGCCCCCCATAGGGCATCAGGTCGGCGCGCCATTGAGGGCCCCAGTTGATCATCAGGTTGCCCGCCTCGACCTCGCGCGCGAACCGCATCGCCCACTCCAGGTTCTCGGTAAAGATACCGGCCGCCAAGCCGTAGATCGAGTCGTTGGCCAGCGCAATCGCCTCGTCGATCGTGTCGAATCGTGTGACCGCAACAGCCGGTCCGAACAGCTCGTCACGAAAAAGCCGCATGTCGGGCTTGACGTCGGCGACGACCGTGGGCATATAGAGAGCCCCCAGACGTTCCCCGCCCGTCAGGACCCGCGCGCCGCCTGTCACCGCCTCATCTATCCACTCCTCGATCCGGATGGCGTCCCGCTCGCGGACCATCGGACCAACCTTGGTCCGCTCGTCCAGAGGATTGCCGGTAATAAGCGCCTTCACCTTGGGTTTCAGGGCATCCAGGAAATCATCGTAGACCTTCCCGCTGGTCAAAACCCGCTGCGTCGAGATACAGACCTGCCCGGCGTTCGAATAGCCGGTCGCCGCCACGGCAGCAGCAACCTTTTCCAGATCGGCATCGGGCATGACGATGACGGGCGAGTTGCTGCCAAGCTCCATCGTCACCTTTTTAATCCCCGCCATCCGGCAGATCCGCTCACCGATATCACGGCTGCCGGTAAAGGTGATCTTGCGAACCCGCCGATCTCCGCACAGCGCATCGCCGATCTCCGCCCCCAAGCCGGTCAGGCAAGCAATTCCTTCGGCCGGCAGACCAGCTTCCAGCAGGATCTCTGTCAGCTTCAACGCCGAGAGGGGGGTATCGGTGGCCGGCTTGATGATGACCGCGTTGCCTGCGGCCAGGGCGGGCCCGACCTTGTGACAGACCAGATTCAGCGGGAAGTTGAAGGGACTGATCGCGGCTACGACCCCGCACGGGACACGCAGTGTAAATCCGAACTTGCGGGAGCCGCCAGGGGCCCCATCAAAGGGAACGGTCTCACCGTGCAGGCGCTTGGCCTCCTCGCCGGATAAGGTCAGGGTCTGCACCGCCCGACTCACCTCAAAGCGCGACTCGGCCAGGCTCTTGCCTTCCTCGAGGGTAATGGTTCTGGCGAACTCCTCGCTCCGAGCCTCGATCAGATCTGCCGCCGCTCTCAGGATTCGATAGCGATCGTAACCGGGAAGCGCTGCCATCGTCCGCGCGCCACGGACGGCGCTCTCCAGGGTCTTCTCTATATCGTCCAGACCCGCGCGCGGCACGGTATCGACCACCGATCCATCGTACGGGTTCAGGACGTTGATCTTCTCTCTTGTGTCGATCCATCGGCCCGCCGCGTACATCCGCATCGCCGTTTCCCTCCTCCTCCAGCCGCCTCCTTCTTGCTCATCACAAGACACGGCAGGCGCTCCGTGCATTGACCCGTTGTATATTCTAACAGGAGGTAGTCATTACGAGGCCAGTGATGGCTCACACACAAAGCAGAGAGATGAGGCAGCGGGAGGCGATCTGATACACGGCGCCTGTCTTGGGCAGGATTTCCGTGGCGGGAAAGCAGGCTCCTAACCCCGCCTATCCTCCCCTTGTATGCATTTCAAGATGGGGGTCTGCTCTAAGCCTCTCCACCGGAATCAACACCTCTCTAGACCGCATCTCTTTCCGCTCTTCCGCGCCGCGATCGCTTCGCCTAGTCCATCCCGAGACGATCGTGGAGATGAGTTCCGCTTTCGAGACCCCCGCCCTCAGCGGCGACCGCAGGTCGATCCCGTGTTGGGCGTACAGGCACAAGTACCACGTCCCATCAGCGGTGAGCCGACTCCTGTCGCAGGTACGGCAGAACGGCGTCGTTGTAGACGCGACGATGCCGAACACTGTCCCATCCGGCAGGACGAACCGATCGGCAGGCGCAGCGCTCACTGGAGCGACAGGTTCAATGTGGCCGTACCGTCGCGTGAGAACCTCAAGGATCTGAGCCCTGGAGAAGACCCTATTCATCGACCACAGGGTCGCCCCGCCCACATCCATGTACTCGATGAAGCGGACCTCGGCGCTGATCTGCCTGCCAAACTCCAGCAGATCAATGAGTTCGTCTTCGTTGACCCCCCGCATGACCACGGTATCAATCTTCAATCCCGTGAAGCCGACCTGCCCCGCAGCCTTGATCCCATCCAGCACCTTATCGTGAAAGTCTCTTCGTGTCAGCGCCGTGAAACGATCGGGACGAAGGGTATCCAGGCTCACAGTCACGCGGTGCAAGCCGGCGTCATACAGCGACTGCGCGGATTCAGCTAATAAGACTCCGTTAGTCGTGATGGCAAGATCCTTGATCCGCTGGTTATGTGCAATCATCTTGACCAAAGCCGCAAGGTCTCTGCGGACGAGTGGCTCGCCTCCCGTAAGGCGAACCTTGTCAACGCCCAGCTCTGCAAAGATATCCACCAGGCCGCTCACCTCTTCCAACGTCAGGATCTCCTTGCGCGGAAGCCAGACGTATTCCTCCTCAGGCATACAGTACTGACAGCGCAGGTTGCACCTGTCGGTGACCGACAGGCGCAGACTGCGAAGAGGCCTGCTCAATGTGTCAAGAAACGTTGGGGGGTGTTCGGTATGGTGGTTCATCTACGCGTACTCAAAAAAGCCGTCAGCAATTAGGGGCTAGGGGTTTAGGCGGAAGACTGAACTAACCTAAAAACCTTCAGCCTTCAGTCTGTCTACCTGTAGTGCTGATCGCTTCTCCACTCAGAGCTCCACTTCGATATCCGAGCCGTTTACACGACTCCGGTAGTAAGATACTGATACCTCCGCGGGAGGCCTCACCACCTCTCCGTTCGTCACGTTGAATTGAGCCCCGTGCCACGGGCACGTCACAATGTTCCCTTCAACCTCGCCTTCAGAAAGAGGGCCGCCTTCATGGGTACAGGTATCATCGATAGCATGGTAGCTCCCACCAATCTCAAAGAGGGCAATGGTCTTACCGTCGACCTCCACTTTCTTAGTCTGTCCGGGGCCCAACTCGCCGGTTGTTGCTACCTTCACAAAACTTGCCATCTGCTGACCCCTCTCGCCTCATACCTCAGAAGCAGGGTAGAGGGTTTGGGGTACAGGGTAAGGGATAGAACGTTGGCTAACCCCTACACCCTCTACCCTCAACCCCGCCCCTACGTACCCCGCCGGCTAGTGCTTTGGGGGATACTTCTTGTAATAGAGGTTGGCGACGCTCCCTTCCTCTTCCTTCTGAGCTTCCCACGCCGCTCGCTGCACCGCCACCGGCAGGGTATGTCCATCCTTACATGCATCGGCGTTCATCTGGGTGAAATGTTGCCACTTCTCCGGTACTTGGCTCGCTTCAAAGATCGCGGCAACCGGGCACTCCGGCTCGCAGGCGGCGCAATCGATGCACTCCTCCGGGTGAATAAACAGCAGTTCCTCACCCTCGTAGAAGCACTCCACCGGACAGACATCTACACACGCATGGTCTTTGGTGCCGATACATGGATCGGCGACAACGTACGCCATCGTTCTTCTCCTCGTTGGTTAAGTGGTTTGGGTTGACTGACGCTCTCATGCACGCACGAACCTACTGCTACAAGAAGCCAAGCTGAAGCTTGGCGGCTTCGGACAGCCTCGATGAATCCCATGGTGGATCCCAGACCACCTCGACCTGGGCATCCGTTACGCCAGGAACGCACCGTACCTTCACCTCGACCCCCGCCGGCAGTTCCGCTGCGGCCGGACAATGAGGCGACGTAAGGGTCATCACCACTCTGGCCAGGCCTGAGGGCTCCACCTTCACCTCATAGATCAGCCCCAGATCGTAGATGTTGACAGGAATCTCGGGATCATAACAGGTGCGCAGGGCCTCGATGACCTCTGCCTCAATCTCACTCGTATCTACAGACGGGCTTTCCATGAGACCTCCTGCCTGAGACCAGCTCTTATGGCTCGCGTAGTACCAGACACTTCCTTACACATTCCGTTCGCCCTGAGCCTGTCGAAAAGCAACTTTGCCGTTCCTGCTTCGACAGGCTCAGGGCGAACGGTCAAAGTGAGCAGTGTTGGCCTTGACGAAACATCCTATTCCGTCGAGGCGATCTGTTCTTTCCCCTCCAGCGCGGCATGCAGGGTATGCCAAGGCAAGGTCGCGCACTTGACCCGAACCGGGAACTCTCGCACGCCCGCAAAAGCGGCCAGCTTCCCCACGACGAGTGGATCAGCCACGACGCTCAGATCGGCCGTGACCATTTTATGAAAGGTCTCAAAAAGGCCCTCGGCTTCTGCTGTCGTCTTTCCCTTCACCGTTGCAGTCATCACTGACGCAGACGCTTTCGAAATCGCGCAGCCCGAGCCCTGAAAGGCGATATCCTTGATCACATCATCCTCGACAAGCACGTACACCCTGATCTGATCGCCGCACAGCGGATTATAACCGTCCGCGGCGCGATTCGCGCCTTCCAGCTTCTGAAAATTCCTTGGCCGCTTATTATGGTCAAGGATGACCTCCTGGTAGAGCTCGCGCAGGTCCGACATCAGCCGAACAGTTCGGTAACCTTGTGGATCGCCTTCACCAGCGCATCGATCTCGTCTCGCGTATTGTAGAACGCGACTGACGCCCTGGCGGTAGCCGGCACGCCGAACCGCTTCAGCACCGGCTGGGCACAGTGATGACCGGTCCGGATCGCAATCCCCTCCTGATCCAGGATCGTACCGATATCGTGCGCGTGGATATCGTCAAGAACGAAGGAGAGGATGCTCGCCTTCTCTTTGGCGGTCCCGATGATCCGCAAGCCCGGGATGGCGGAGACGGCGTCCGTCGCGTACGTCAGCAACTCGTCCTCGTAGGCGGCGATCCGATCCAGCCCGATGCGGCTCATGTAATCGATCGCCGAGCCGAGCCCGATGGCGCCTGCAATGTGGGGCGTCCCAGCCTCGAACTTTATCGGCGCCTCGTTGTAGATCGTCTTCTCGAAGGTGACCGAGAGGATCATGTCGCCCCCACCCTGGTATGGAGGCATGGCCTCGAGGTGGCGAGCCTTGCCGAACACGACGCCGATGCCGGTGGGACCGAACAGCTTGTGGCCGGAGCACACATAGAAGTCGCAGTCCAACGCCCGCACATCCACCGGCAGATGGGGCGCGGCCTGGGCCCCATCGATCAGGACGGGCACACCCCGCTCGTGCGCCATCTCAATCACCTGCCGCACCGGGTTGATCGTGCCAAGCGCATTTGAGACGTGCG
>NZ_JAQUOY010000016.1 GCF_028716865.1 Candidatus Methylomirabilis sp.
TTTCGGGGGCTGCGCCGGTGGTATGGCTGACCAGGGGCCCCGCCGGCGCGGGCGCCCCGATATCGCGCCCGCGCGACGGTGGGGACGGCAGGGCGGATGTGTTACCCATGTTTGACAGGACTACAAAAAATGGAACGGAATTGGGAAATGGAACGGAATGCTATCGCGGAGGGATCGGACAGCATCTGGTGCAAGCGCGGCTTTCACTCTAAGCTGCCCTGAGCGCGTCCACGATCTTCAGACGCGCCGCGCGCACCGCGGGCAGGAACCCGCCGCTCAACCCCATGACGAGCGCAAAGACGAGCGATTTCCCGACGATCTCCAGCGTGAGCGTGAATCGAAACGCGAGTTCTGAGAACGACTGCCAGTTCATTGTGGAGATCTGCACCAGTTGCATCGTCGAGGCGAACACCAGCCCCACCACCCAGCCGGTCAGTCCGAGAAAGAGCGCTTCTGCGAGAAACGCGACAAGGATCGAACGGCGCCGGAATCCGAGGGCGCGCAGTGCGCCGATCTCCGACGTGCGGGTCGCGACCGCCGCGTACATGGTGATCATCGCGCCGATCATCGCGCCGATCGAGAAGATGACCGAGAGCGTCAGCCCGAGGTAGCTGATGAAGTTCGACATCACCTGTGACTGCTCCTCGTAGAAGGTGCGTTCGCGCTTCACGTCAAGCGTGAGCCGCGGGTCGGACTCGAGGCGCCGCTTCAGCGCGTCGAACTGCGACGGGTCGGCAAGGCGGGCGGCGACCGACGAGAACGCCGTACGTCGGAACGCCTGGATCATCTGCTCGCCGTCGCCCCAGACCTCAGAGTCGAACGCCGATCCGCCCGCATCGAAGACGCCGACCACCGTCCAATGGCGACCGCCGAAACGAAGCTGTTCGCCGATGCCTGTGCCGTCGAAGCGCTCGGCGATGCTCCTGCCCACAGTAATCTCGGCGCTGTCGGGTCGAAACATTCGTCCCGAGATTACCCGAACCTGCGGACGGATGGCGAGACCGTGTGTGCCCACCCCGCGTACGGTCACGTTGGTCGGTACGCCGGTGCCGCGCTTCGGCTGCGTGATCAGGACGACCACCTCCTTCGATGCCATCCGCGCCCCGCCTGGGCCGATTGCAATCTCCGGCTGGCTCTCGATAATCGCCGCCTGCGCGCGGGCGACCCCGCTCTGGATTTCAGTACCGGACGAGCGACGGGTTACGAGAATATTGTCGGGGTGCCCTGTCGAGACGAGCGTGTGCTTGAGTCCGGCGTCGAGCATCATCACCGCGGTAAAGACAAAGACAACGAGCGCCATTCCGCCCGCGGTCAGCGCGGTGGTATACTTTCGAGCCCACAGATTACGTACACTGTACGAGACAGGAATCGGCACAGATCCACCTCCGCGATCATCCGATCGCGCGCAGTCCCTCTACGATCTTCACGGTCGCCGCCCGCCGCCCGGGTACAGCCGCCGCGATAATCCCGACGCCGATTGCGCAGAGGATCTGTAGCGCGACAGTCTCGCCGCTGACCTTGAATACCGGGAAGAGCGTGCCCACCTTTGCTGCGAACCAATCGCTGACCGGAAATGTGGCCGCGATGCCGATGCCCGCTCCGATCACGGCGATGGCGACCGATTCGCCGACAATGAGCGCCGCAATGTAGACGGGCGAGAACCCGAGGACCTTGAGCGTCGCATACTCGGAGAGCCGCTCGCGAGCGGTCATCGCCATCGTATTCGCCATCACCGCAAGGATGATCACGATCACCACGTAGGACACGATCCTGATCGCGATGACGAGTGCCTCCGTCTGCTTGACGAAGCCGATCTGAAACGCGCGCTCGGTTTCGGTCAGCGTTTCGGCGAGCGAGTTCTTAAACATCGCGTCGATCGCGCGACTTACCTCGGCGACGCGGTCGATGTCGGTCACATCGACGAGATAGACGCCGACCTGGTCGGCGCGGCTGCGGGAACGTGTCTTCATCGTCTCGTTGAAGTACTCCCAGTGAAAGAACATCTGCGATGTGTCGGTCTTTGCGTCGATGCCGTCGTAGACGGCCCGTACCGTGAACTCCCAGGCGCCCGGGTAGATCGTGCCGCGCAGCGGCAGCGTGTCCCCGATACCAAGATGGTATGTGTTGGCGAGCTTGCGGCCGATAACGGCGCCCTTGCGGTCGCGAAGAAAGGCGGTGAACTCCTGCGGCGTGATGAGGTATTCAGGGTACATCGCGAAATAGGTGCGTGGCTCGATGGCGAACTGCGGAAAGAAGTTTTTGGGGTCCTGATAGATGCCGGCGAACCAGGTCGCGTGCGACACGGCGCGCACGCCGTCGACGGCGCGAATCTGGTCGCGATAGCTGAGCGGCAACGGGAAGACGAGCGAGACCGCGTTGCGCGTCACCAGCCGCGTCGGAGCCGCGCCCGCAGCGCCGGCGTACCAGGCGTCCACGACCGTCTGCAGCAGCCCGAACGACAGGATCGCCACCACCAGTCCGAGCAGCGTGAGCGCGGTACGCAGTCTGTGGCGCAGCGCATTGCGGAGAACGAGCTTCAGAAACTGCACCGGGCGTTCACTTCAGCGACCGCTCGTGCATGTCGGCCGCCGTCGACAGTTCGCCCTTATCAAGATACATGATTGCATGGGCCTGGTCGGCGGCTCGGCGGTCGTGCGTCACCATCACAATCGTCTTGCCGAGGTCGGTGTTCAGGCGATCCATCAGCGTGAGCACCTCCTCGGCCGAGTGGCGGTCAAGGTCACCGGTCGGCTCATCGGCCACGATCAGCCGTGGGTCGGCAATAATCGCGCGAGCGATTGCGACGCGCTGCTGCTGCCCACCGGAAAGCTCCGATGGATAGTGCGTCACCCGGTCCGACAGGCCGACGAGCGAAAGGGCTGCCTCCACATGCTCGCGCCGCTCGCGACGGGTAAGGCGGGTCAGCGTGAGCGGCAGTTCGACGTTTTCGAAGGCCGTCAGGACCGGTATCAGGTTGTAGAACTGGAAGATGAAACCGATCGTCCCTGCCCGCCAGTCGGCGAGTTCTGTTTCCGACAGCCGGGTGATGTCGATACCGTCGAAAAGGATCTGTCCGGCGTCTGGCTTATCGATACCGGCGATCAGGTTGAGCAGCGTCGATTTACCCGACCCGGATGGTCCCATCAGACCGAGGAAGTCACCCGCGCGCACCTCGAACGTGATGTCGGTCAGCACCGGTACGATCTGTCCACCGCGTCGGTAGGACTTTGCGACGTTACGGATGTCGATCAGCGGCAGCGGAGCAGCGGTCACGTCCACTAGCGGTTGCCTTTCGCCGTCACTTCTGGTTGATCTTGATGCGCGTACCGTCGGCGAGTCTGTCAAGAGGGGTGAGCACGACCTTCTCCCCGATCGGGACGCCGCTGACCTCGACCAGGTCGCCAAGCACGCGGCCGGTCTTAACCGTGATGCGCATCGCCCTGCCGTCTTTCAGGACGAAGACCACCTGTGCGCCGTTGCGCTCGACGACCGCCTGTCTTGGGACGGCGGTCACCGGCTTTCGATCGGCCGGCGCGACCTCGCGTTCGAGGAAGGCGACCTTCGCGCTCATGTCCGGCAGCACGCGCGTATCGCGGTCTGTGAACCCGATCTTCACCATGACCGTTGCCTTGGCGCGGTCGATAGTCGGCACGATGCGGTTGACGACGCCGGCAAAGCGCGTATCGGGTACGGCGTCAAGCTGGATCTCACACGGCTGGCCGACCTTGATCCGGCCGAGTGAGGACTCTGCCACGTCGGCCTCGACCTCGAGCGTCGCCATATCGGCGATAGTTACGACTGCGCCCCTGGTGTCGACGGCGCTCGAGAACGGAGTGATGTTGTCGCCGACATTCGCGTTCTTGGTCAGCACGACCCCGTCGAACGGCGCGCGGATCAGCGTCTGGTCGAATGAGACCTCCGCCGCCTTCAGGTTCGCCCGGGCGACCGCGATGGCGGCCTCGCTTGATCGCACCGCCGCGCGAGCCTTATCGGCTCGCGCCACCGCGGTGTCGAGATCCAATTCGCTGATCAACTTGTTTTGCGACAGCTCACGCCAGCGTGCCAGGTTGCGTTCGGCGTCGCGCAGCTCGGCCTGCGCCTGCTCGAGGTTCGCCTCGGTGACCGTGACGTTCGCTGCCGCCTGTTCGCGGGCCGCGGCGACGTCGCGACTCTCGAGCCGCGCGATGACCTCGCCCTTCCGGACGCGGCTGCCTTCCATGACGCCGAGCCACTCAAGGCGTCCCGTCGCCTTCGACGCCACCGCGGCCTTGCGCTGCGCGACCACGTAACCGGTGGCGTTCAGCGCGGTCACCGCCTGTGAGGGATACGCGGTGGTGACCGCGGCAGTCTGTACCGTCACAGGGCCGCTGAGACCGCCCGAGAATCCAAGCACTGCCACAGCGATTAGCAGGGCGACACCTACCGCCCAAGGCCACAGCCGTCGGCTCGCGCCCGGCGCGCGGGCCGCGGTCCGGTCGATGCTCAATTTCGAAAGGTCGGGATTACTCAAGGCTAACCTCTGGAGAAGTGCGCCACGAGTCAGCTCAGGGTGGTTGAGAGCCCTCGGAGCAGCAGGCCGAGACGAGCGCAAATCGTTTTAGTTCGAAGGCCCAAACCGACCAGGTAAGGAAGGGTAAACGGATGCGTGATCAGGTATCGCATCAATCGGGGTAGGTGTGGTTCCCCCTCTGTGTTGAGGAATTGATCGAAACCGATCGCGAGATCTTCATGGACCGGATCGAGGACGCCACGAATGGCCAGAAAAGGGACTGAACAGGCCGAGGCCGCAGACGCGATGGCTGCGCTTTCCATATCCAGGGCCACGGCGCCAGACTCCGCCGCCAGGACCCGCTTCTCCTCTGCCGTCCGAATAATTCTGTCGACAGTAAGGATCGGGCCGAGGTAGTACCGACTGTCAAGTCGTCGGATGACGGTCATGGCCGCCTCCTGTAGGCCGGCATCGCACGGGAAGCTCTCCAGCATCGAGCCCTTCTCCCCATGTAAGCCTTGTCCTGAGCCGCGCCGAAGGATGACCTGGTCTGCAAGAATCAGGTCTCCTGTCTGCACCTGAGGGCTCAGCCCGCCTGCAACGCCGAGCGACAGGGCGGCGGCGACAGGCATCTCTTCAAAGAGGTGGCGGGCAGTAGCTTCGGCGTTGTCCGGCCCCACTCCCGTCCTGGCCAGCAGCAGATCGCGGCCCTCGATCCCAAATCGGACCATTGCGTCTGATCGAGAAGCTGATCGGCAGGTCGACTGCAAGGCCGTGGCAAGGGGCTTCATCTCTGCCTGAGTCGCGACGAAGATGGCGAGTGACGCGCCGCGGACTTGGCTAGTCCGAGGAGGTCGCGCCGTTGTCATCGTGGCCGGAGCCGGCCTTCTGGAGCAGGGTGCGATACAAAGAAAGGGCCCAGAGCGGAAAATAGAGACGGTAGAGATGATACCGTAGATAAAAGACGCGCGGGAATCCCGTTCCGGTAAATTCTCGTTCTTCCCACCCGCCATCCGCGCACTGGGTCTGCAAGAGGTAGTCAATGCCTCGTGTCACCGCAGGATGCCGTACGACGCCGGCGTGCAAGAGCCCCAAGAGCGCCCAAGCGGTTTGCGAGGCGGTGCTTGGGCCCTGGCCGGCTGTCCGCGGGTCCTCGTAGGAATAGCACGATTCGCCCCAGCCGCCGTCAGGGTTCTGATGACTGATCAGCCAATCAACCGCTCGCCGGATGTATGGCTGATCCATCCGCTCCCCGATCGCTCGAAGGCCCGCCAGCACCGACCAGGTGCCGTAGATGTAATTAACCCCCCATCGGCCGAACCAGCACCCTGCCGGTTCCTGCTCGTGCTTGAGGAATGCGATCGCGCGCTGAGTCACAGGGGCTGCGTTGCTCCAGCCCAGGTGGCCGAGCATCTCGAGCATCCGTCCGGTCAGATCCGACGTGGGGGGATCGAGCAGGGCCTTGTGGTCCGCGAAGGGGCTCTCGTTCAGGAACAGCTTGTTGTTATCCTTGTCATATGATGCCCAGCCCCCATCACTTGACTGCATCGGCAGGACCCACTTGAGCGCCTGCTTGAGCGCTGCGTCTTTCGTCGCCTGATCGGGGAGGTTGGTCTTGATCAGGGCGGTCATGACCACCGCGCTGTCGTCGATATCGGGATAGAACTCGTTCTCGAACTGAAAGTACCAGCCGCCCGGCTCGGCGTTCGGAGCCTTGACCTTCCAGTCCCCCACAGACCGGGTCTGCTTCGAGAGGAGCCATTCGCACGCGCTGACCAAGGCAGAGTGGTCGGCGGGGAGTCCCGATGCGCGAAGCGCGTTCACCGCCAGGCAGGTATCCCAAGAAGGAGGGAAACAGGGCTGTATGTGAAGGGTTCGATCGTCTTCTACCTCAAGGGCTTCGATCTGCTTGAAGGCCCTGGCCACCAATGAGTGCTCAACTTCGTAGCCCAGACAGCGTAGCGCGATCACCGAGTTTGCCATGGCCGGATAGATCCCGCCGAGGCCGCCTTCCCCCATTCGGCGCAGCATCCACTCCGTCGCCCGCTCCATTGCCAACCGACGGAGGTACGGGACTGAATGCCACTCATACCAGCGGAGCAGCCGGTCGGCGGTCAGGAAAAGGTTTCGCATCGTAAGCGGTTGCGGGTCTCTGGGAAACCAGTAGTCATGCTTTGGCGTGGGCCCCACCCGGAGTTCCATAAGATCGGCGCCGGCGGGGACCGGTGTGACCGGCTTATGGGCGAAGATAATCATCAACGGGGTGAGCACGGTCCTGGACCAGTACGAGATGGCATGCATATTGAAAAACGACTGCTTGGGGAGGAGGAACAGTTCGATAGGCATCGCCGGGACGCCGCGCCAATCGAACTGACCGAAGAGGGCGAGGGTAAACTTGGTGAACACGTTGGCTCGAAAGAGGCCGCCCTGACTGATGATCACCTCTCGGGCCCGCCGCATGAACGGCTCCTCCTTGGAGTAACCGCAAAGCTTGAGCGCGAAATAGGCCTTGACCGTGGTGCTCAGGTGGCTTGGCCCACCATAATAGATGTTCCAGCCGCCATCGGGCAGTTGTGTATCGCGCAGATAGGCGGCTGCCTTGCGCTGCTTGGTCTCGTCCACCTTGCCGAGCAGGTGGCGGAGCATGATGTACTCTGAGGTCAGGGTGGAATCGGCCTCAAGCTCCGCCGCCCAGAAGCCTGCAGGGTCTTGTACGGCCAGGAGCCGAGATTGGGCCTGTTCGATGGCCTCATCAAGGGGGTCTCTGTCAGCCCCCAGGGCAGTGCTTATCACCTCAAATCGCCGATCTCTTTCAGGTGGTATCGGCATAGCGCCTACTCCAAAAAGTTCCAGATAGCCATCCTGAGCATGTCCTTCGGGCTATTTCGGAGCCCGAGGACGACAGAGGCCTCGAAGCCGGAATGCATCTTACAGTTCTGGCAGCGCGCGTCCTGACGAGATTCCCAGTAGTCCCAATCCATACTTTGCCAGAACTCCTCAAATGTCCGGAAGTATTTCTCTCCGATCAGGTAACATGGCCCCTTCCAACCTTGTGGGGTATAGGTAACAGTGCTCCATGGCGAGCAGGGGTACTCGCGCAGGCCGGCCGCAAATTCGAGGAACATCGGGGTGGAGGTCAGTCGATACCGCTTCGATAGCTCGAGAACCTTGCGGAACTTTTGGTGGATCTCCTCGCGAGCCAGAAAGATATCGGACTCGATCGAGGCATACTGATACCCAGGCGTGAGGAGCATCCCGTCCACCTGGTACTCCCGCAGCAGGCGGCACAGCGCCTCGACCTCGTCAAGATCGGTCTCCTTGAAGATGGTCGTATTTGTCGTCACCCGGTAGCCCAACCGCTTGCCTTCCTTGATCATCTCGAGCGCCTTATCGAAGACACCTTCCCTGTCGCAGACCTGATCGTGGGTCCGCCTCAGCCCGTCCATGTGGATGTTGATCGTGAGCCGGTTGTGCGGCGTGATCTGGCCGTAGACGTTTCGATCAAGCAGCAACCCGTTTGTACACAGGTAAATATGCCGCTTGCGGGCAATGATTCCCTCCACCAGCCCTTTCAGCTCAGGGTAGATCGTGGGCTCTCCGCCACAGAGCGAGACGACCGGGGCACCCGAGTCATCCGCCGCCTTCAGGCACTCCTCCAGCGTTAATCGGTCCTCGATGCTCCCGGTGTGTCGCTCAACGGAGCAGCCCAGACAGGCCAGGTTACAGGTATACAACGGTTCAAGCATAAGGACGAACGGATACCGCGTGTTGCCTTTGAGTCCCTGGCGGATCTGGTGCTTGATCATATCCGTCGTGATGTGTAGCGGAAATCTCATGCCAGTACTCCGCGACCGACAACACTATGCGCCGCTCCCCACTGCCGGCAGCGCGTCGAGACCATCATGGTAATTGGGATGTACAGGAAGATCCCGGTTATCCCAGGCAGCATCTCGCCAATGGTAAAGATCATTACGAGGTTAAAGGCCAGGATCAGAGAGTAGCCGTAGAAGCCGAAGAGAATCCCATTTCCGGTGGAGGAGTACTCGGCCAGAAACGCCGCTACCCAGGCGATCTCAGTGAGCAGAGCGGTCCGCCGCCACCCGATGGCGACAGATGCCGCCGTCAGATAGAATGCCAGAAATACAAATACATAGGGTCTTAGGAAAACCGTAGCAATAAGGAGTTGGATCGCTTCCGCCATTCAGCTCCCTCGCAGCAGGCAGCTAACCTACATCCAGAATAGAACAATATCGTATCCTGAATCCTGCGTGAACAGTCATGGGCTCAGAAGTGGATCGGAAGGTCAGGGGCGAAGTCGATACCCAACCTTAAGGGTTCTCCGGCCATCGGAATGGATACTACCCCAAGGGTAGGGTGCATTTCAAGCCGCAGACCTACCGTATTGTGGCAATATAGGCCACTGAGACTGATCAGCCATTGGCCGTTCACGCGGGAGTTAAATATATATCATATCCAACCTGGCGCTGGCAACCGTAAAAGCACGCAGCAATTACAGGATGATTCCAAATGCGGAACTCTCCCGCGTATGATAATAGGGTGAGGACGGTCCAATGATGAGAGGGAGCTATCAACTTATCCTGCATCTGCCCAAGGCGACGGTACTCCAGGTGGGGAGGCGGGGGACGTTCCTTTTTCCGGCAGGACTATATGTCTATACGGGCAGCGCGCTGAATGGCGTGGAAGGGCGCCTGAACAGACACCGACGACAGAACAAGACACTGCATTGGCATATTGATTACCTTTTGTGCCACGCACGGATCATCAGCATCAGAGTGTTTCCCACGCCGCGGAAAGTCGAATGTGCGCTGAATCGAGAGGTACTCAAACAACCGAGGGCGCAAGTGATCGCCAAAGGCTTTGGGTCCAGCGACTGCCGATGCGCGTCGCATCTGGTGTTCCTTGGGCAGTTACGAACGTGAAGCCTGATCGCGGTTACACCGAAAGCAGGGCATGGTAACGTGGTGGGATTACAGGTGCTGTTCGAGTTGAGAATAGAGCCAATCAATCTCGGCATGTGCACACTCAAGACTGACCGAGCATTACATCAAGTGCCGCTTCCAGGTGATTAAAGTCGATTACCTGATGCGCATGCGTTGCCCCTGGATCCTCGTTGTTGATCTCACTTCGGGTCAAATAGACGAACAGCAGTAGAGAAAAGGAACTCTACAAAAAAGTTCCGAGTCTTTGCCTAACGAACACTGATTAAAGAGGGACGGCCAGTGCTTGAAAAGGCTGCTGGCTCGGTGAGGATTACCGGTGCCGCTTATTCCCTTTTCGTTCGAGGATGGTCACGATCACAACGATGATGGCGGCCTGCACGATCAGGACAAGCGCATCTACCGTGCGGGCATTGCGCAACGCGATGGCCGAAAGCCCCAGGCAGATGCTCAGCAGGTAGATGAACAGGACACTTTGTCGCGGGCTATGTAGCAGCGCGGCAATACGGTGGTGCAGGTGATCCTGGCCCACATACTCCAGCCAACCCTTGAAGTCTTTCACCTGCCCCGACGTGATCCGGTCCACTGTCAGGTGGATCATGTCGAAGATCAGGACGCCAAAGATGAGGATCGGCGCGGCAATGTCGATAATCGAGTTCTCCGCCCAGTTGCCCTTGACGGCTAGGCTGGCCAATGTGAACCCGAGGAAGGTGCTGCCGGCGTCTCCAAGGAAGATGCTCGCGGGCGCCTTTCGACGAAAGTTGTACGGGAGAAAGCCCAGGCAGCTCCCGACCATCGCCGCGGACAACCACCCCATGAGGGGCTGGTTGGTCTGGAAAGCGACGATCCCCATGAAACCGGCGGTGATGACGCTAAGACCGGCCGCCAACCCGTCCATCCCATCCAGGAAGTTCAGCGCATTGGTAATCCCCGTCACCCAGAGAACCGTCAAGAAGAGGTTGCCAACCCAGCCCCACCACACAGGCGGGAAGAGGGTCAGTTGCACGCCGGCGAGCATAACGATGACGGTTGCCAGGAGCTGGCAGAAGAGCTTGAGTCGAGCCGACAGGGTGAAGGTATCGTCGAGCAGTCCCGTCAGGGTCATGAGAGCCGCGCCGAGCAGGATGAACCCCATCTCTCGGTCCAGGATGGAATTGACTAGGATTCCGCCAGTGAAGGCAATGAAGATCGGGATGCCGCCCAACAAGGGCGTCGGGTCTGTATGGATCTTCCGATTGGACGGGTAGTCGAGGATCTTCAGCCGAAACGCAACCATCCTGGCAAACGGCAGGAGCAGGTAGCTGACGCAGAAAGAAAACGACAAAATGTAGAACCAACGGCGTCCATAGTGGCTGAACCACGTGGACCGCACTGATGGCAACAGCAGGAGAGCCATGAGACCGGCGGATGCAAACCACCAGAGGTCGAGCGTTACGTTCTTGGAGGAGGGGGTCGTCATGCTATCTCTTCGACGCGATGCGTTGTCTGCTACGGTCGCCTGCCTGCCCAGAAAAGATCGCGCGGACTGCCCTGATGACCCGAACGATGTCGTTCCCAAGCGTGGGGTAGATCGGTAATGAGAGAGCCGTTCGCCAGACCTCCTCCGTGCCTGGGAAGCCTGTCAAGTTGAGATACCGGTGGAGTGGACGGAAGATCGGTCGTCGCGCCGTCACCCCTGTCTGCGCCAGCCGCGTCAGTATGCTTTTCAGCCCGCCCGTGGCTCGTACGACATATCGGTAAAAAATGTGGTCCCGATCCTCCGGGACGAAGGGCATGATCAAGGGCAGGTCTTGCAGGCGCCTGTGATAGCGTGCCGCGAGCGCCCGCCGCTTGGCCAGGAAGTCGGGAAGCTTCTGAAGCTGACTCAAGCCGAGGGCGGCCTGAAAATCCGTCAGTTTGTAGTTGAACCGGGTCCGCAAGGTCCGGCGCTCGTCGTAGTCACGGAGGTCGCGAGCGCGGTGAAGGAGGTCGGCATCGCGGGACAGCAACATCCCGCCCTCGCCGGTTGTGATGACCTTGGTGGCATAAAATGAGCAGATGCCGAGCGTGCCGATTCCGCCCACCGGTCTGCCCTGGTAGGTGGCGCCCAGAGCCTGAGCGCAGTCCTCGATGATCGGAACTCCCAGGCTCAACAGCGCGGCCAGGTCGGCCGGAAGACCGAACAGGTGCGGGGCGAGAATCGCCTTGGTGCGGCGCGTGAGGGTCCGCTTGACATGGATCGGGTCCAAATTGTACGTGTGGGGATCGCAATCCACGAGCAGGGGCGTGGCGCCCGCGTGTTGGATCGCGTGGAGCGGCCCGGCGCATACGTAGCTCGGCAGGATCACGTCATCCCCCGGACCGATCCCGAGCGCCACCAGCGCCAGATGAAGCGCGGCGGTGCCGGAGCTGGTCGCCACAGCGCCCGCGACGCCTGTCAGGCCGGCCAATCGGGCCTCGAATTCCGCCACGTAGGGACCTTGCGCCAGTTGAGAAGAGGTGAGAGCGGTCGAGACGGCGCGTCGATCCTCGGGCCCCAAGGTCGGTCGAGAATGAGGGATGACGGATACCGCGCTCACACGAAGTTCTCTGCCACGTTAATGAAAAGGCGGAGGGGGACGAACCCCTCGGCGTTTTTCACCCGTCCTTGGATCCCCCGAAAGTGGGCGGAGGCCCTGACGATCTCTAGAATCGAAAGATCCTCGATATTGGTTTTCATCACCTGGGAGGCGTGGGCCTTCAGGCTGGCAAGCTTTTTCTCAAGATAGCGATCGATGTCGATGAAGACGGACGGTGAGAAATTCTGGGTCGTGGGTCCCTCGTAGAACAAGACATTTCGACTGTACCGGCTGGCGGAGACGGTGCAACTCGCAAGGTGGCGGTGATCCTGGTGGGTGTCGTCATGGTAGTGGACAAAGACGAGGTCGGCGCGCACCTTTTTCACCGCCCCTTCAATTTCTTGGATCAGTGCTTGGCTGAGCGGAAGCTCCGTGTCCCGATAGGCTCCCCAGAAGACCTCTTTGGCGTGGAGGCGCTTGGCCGCCTGTTTCTGCTCCCGCCTCCGCATAGCCGGACTCCCGCCGCTGCTCCCATCCGTCAGCACGAGGAGGTAGATGCTGTGGCCCGCCGTGGCATACTTGATCAAACTGCCTCCGCAGCCGAACTCGATGTCGTCGGGATGGGCTCCGATCGCCAGGATGTTCACGCCTCCTCCTTTCCAGGTGATGGTCCAGTAGGTCTCGTCCCCTTTCTACTGCCGCGTAGTATCTCCAGACTTGCCGGCCCGCAATTGAACAGCAGGTCGACAACGGACAGGTTCGGTTCAAATCGCCCGTATAGCTGGGGGTAAATCGGCGACTCGAATGCCTGCTGGACCACCTGAATTCCCTCCTGCCGGAACCGATCGAGCCGCATATAGTTCAACCCGCCTGCTCCCGCCAGATACGCATCCGCGCCGGCCCAGCGACAGATCTCGATGAGTCGCTCCGTCGGTTCCTCGCTGAACTGCCCCTCCGAACTCCGTACCACCTTGACCGTGATCCCTATGGCGGCGGTCAGATATTGGATGAGAACGATGCACAGCTCGCAGAGTGACGCCCACCGCTTGGCGTAGATCTCCCGCAGGAACGGCAGGTGGTCGGCGAAATAAGGGGCCTTGCCATAGTGTACCATGAGCGCCTGCAGATGCTTTCTCGCCCAATCCGCGCGATTGTCGATCTGCACATCGAGAATCGCCTGAGGAAAGCAATGCTGAACCGGTACCGTCAGGTACTGCCAGTCGCTCGCCGTTTTAATGCGGTTCCGATTCTGCCACTCGTTTTTCTTGAACTGTACCGAGTCCAAGAATACGAAGAGATCGCTTCGGTCCATCTTATCGAAATAGCCGAGCCAGGGCAGATACTGCGGTTGGTGAACGGCGACGATCATCGCGCGTCTCCGAGGCGTTGGGCGAAGATCGGGTTGGACGCCAGGAGGTGAGACGACATGATCTTCAATCGGTAGAAGATCTTGTCGGTTCCGAGAGGTGGAGTCTCTCGGTATATGGTTTGGAACGGCGTCTCGCCTTCGAAATGCCGGATTAAGGCTCCGGACCGGATCAGATCGATGCGCAACGGACGGCGAGAGCCGTCGCTGGCTTCCACCTTGATGCGCACGAGGAGAGGATCTTGCCCTGCGATTCGCAACTCTTCCCCGGATATGGCGGCGCGCTTTCCGCCCTCCTGCGAGAGAGAGAAGTCGCGGAGCAGCAGCGTATAGTCGTGCGGCCGTTGCACAGCGAACATCCGACCGCGCCGGATCGCCTCCAGGACGCCCTGTCGGCTTCGCTGCCGGACCCACACGAACGTCTGCACATCGGTGAGCCGCTTCTCCGAGTTGTGATACCCCAACTCGCCGATTCCCCAGACGGGGTGTTCCCGGCGTCCGGCAGCATACTCCAGGAGGATCTGGTCCCATTCTTTCCCCGGATCAATAGCAGTGATATTCTGCTGATAGACCGCGCCGAATCCAGTGTAGCCCAGCGTCTTGAAAAGATCGTCTGTATACGGATCGGTTTTGATGGTTATGGTTCCCAACCTGCCGAAGTCGTGTTGCGAAAAATCCCCTGCCTCCGGATACGACCAGAAGCTAACGGCCCCCTTCAGGTGGGCGTAATCGATCAGTTCCTGATAGTGGCGAAGGCCGGAGTTGTGGTACTGGTCGAACGGCGAGACGGTGAAAGGCCAATTGTTCGCCAGGAGGAGAAGTCCCAGGCCGATGAGAACCAGACCAGGTCCCCACGCGGTCCGTCGCTCTGTCAGCGTCATCCCGCCGATGTGATAGCGGCGGACCCGCTTCCGTTTGAGTAACAGGACGCCAAGGACAACCAGAAAGCTGGGCGAGAGCAACAGCAGGCTCTCCCACCCGTACCGACCGGCGGCCCCATTGCCGATCACCGGCAGCGCCCTGTAATCCTCCGGCCGCTCCAGTCCCACCACCAGGATGTTTTTCTGGCCGTTGTGCATCGTCAGGTCCTTCGTCAAGGCGGAGCCGGTCCATAGATAGTGAGGAGCGACCTCGACGCCCGGGATCAGGACGACCTCCGGATGCCGGAGCGCTGTCTGTCGCACGAGGTCCAGGTACTGATCGATGCCGTAGGTCAGGACTGATGGGTATTCTATCTGCCTCCGGACGAGGTTTCTCAAGGGGAAGAGCCCGTATTCGAATCGCAGCAGGAAATTCTCGGTCAACAGGATTGCGCCGACGCCTTCGCGCGCAGCCTGCTCGACGAGTACATCGAGCGAGTTTTCCCCGGAGCTGACCCTACTGTGGAGGTGGATGATCGTGGGCAGGAGCTCAAGCGTCTCCTCGGCCCGCACAGGGGCGGCCAGGCAGAGGATGGCCGCTATGGAGAGCCAACTTCCCGCCTTGCTACGCACTCGCCAACCCTTTCTGTGCCAGCAGCGTGTCATACAGCGATTCGATGTCGGCGACCATCTTGTCCGCGCTATAGGCGGAAGCCCTCCGCCTCCCCGCCTCCCCTATTTTCCCGGCCAACGCTCTATCGGTTAGGAGCCGCTCGATAGCAGCAGCCAGCTCGATAGGATCGTCAGGGGCAACCAGCAACCCTGTGTCCCCCTCTCCGAGGACCTCAGGGATGCCGCCCACCCGTGTCGCGACGATCGGTGTGCCCATCGCCATGGCTTGCACGAGGACCCGACCCATCCCCTCGTTGCGGGAGGGCAGGACGAAGAGATCGAGCGCTGAAAGCACGTGCGGCAGCTCTTGTTGCCAGCCGGGGAAGAAGACTCGATCGTCAACTTGCAACTCTGCAGCCAGGCGTTTGAGATGGGGCGCCTCCTCGCCCTCTCCGGCCAGGAGAAACTGGACCTTCGGCTGGCGCGTCCGGAGGAGACCGGCCGCCCGCAAGAGGATGTCGTACCCCTTGACCGGCTCGAATCGTCCTACGCTTCCCACCACCAGACAGTCCGGCGAAAGACCGAATCGCTTGCGCGCCGCAGCAGGATCAGGGGGCAGTTCCGTATACGGCGCAAGATTCACTCCGCTGTGGATACTGATGAACTTTTCACGGGGCGCAATACGCCGTTCTACATGCTCTCTAATGCCCGCTTCGGTCAGCGTGATGATCTTGTCGGTGATACGAGCGGTGAGCCGCTCCAGAATAATAAACAGATACGTGGGGACTCGCTCATAGTAGCCATAAAACACATGGCCGTGAGGGGTGTGGACGATAATTGGGACACCCGCCAGTCGAGCCGCCCACCGGCCCAGGATACCGGCCTTCGATGAATGGGTGTGCACGATCGTGTATCGTCCCTGACGGATCTTGGCGTACATCTCCGCAAAGGCCAGGAGATCATGAAGCGGACGGATCTTGCGGCCCAGGTGCGGGATGAGGATGGCGGCGGCCCCCTCGCTCGAAGGTCCAGCCATCAGGGAGGGTCGATACCGTTGCCGGTCGAGTTGCGCCACCGTGATCAGCGTATTCTCCGATGAGCCACCCCGATCAAGACGTGTAATGATGTGTAAGACATTGAGAGGAACTCGACTCACCTTTTCTCTGGCCGGTTTACCAGTTCGAGCAGGAGTAACGACATGACGTAAAGCTGGAGAACGGCCGCAAGCCCTAGGAAGGCCCGGGCTTCAAGCCCGACACTCCCCCTCTCCTCTTTTGCCCCAAGGTGTCTTCTACGCTAAATCAGGTGCCCCCTTGTTTTTAAAGAGTTGATCAGGAAGATCGCTCCCGGTAGAACGCGTGGAAGGCATCCACCACATATTCCTGCATCGGTTGCATCAGTTCTGGATAGATCGGCAGGGCCAGTGCCTCTTTGGCAGCCTGTTCGGACGCCGGCATGTCCCCCTCCTTGTATCCAAGAGACTCGAAGCAGGCCTGAAGATGAAGCGGCAAAGGGTAGTAGATATCGTGGCCGATCCCTCGGGACTCCAGGAATTGGCTCAGCTTATCTCGCCTTGGGGCTCGAATAACATATTGATTGAAAACGTGCCGTTCATTTTTGGGAAGCTCCGGAAGCTGGATCCGGCGATCGAGGTCCCTTGCACGGAAGAGGGCATCGTACCGCGCTGCATTGGTGATCCGCTGCTCCGTCCATCGGTCGAGGTGCTGGAGTTTGACGGTCAGGGTAGCCGCCTGCAGTTCGTCAAGGCGGAAATTGCCGCCAATGAGGGAGTGGTGGTATTTGGTTGACGACCCGTGGTTCCGCAAGGCGATGAGTGTAGAGGCCAAGGAGGAGTCGCTGGTGATGACCATTCCGCCGTCGCCGAATCCACCCAGATTTTTTGTGGGATAAAACGAGAAGCAGCCCAAGACACCCATGTGCCCGGCCCTTCGGCCAAGTCCGTCCTCTGCCCCAAGGGCCTGGGCAGCGTCCTCTATCACGGCGATCTGATGTTCCGCAGCGAGCCTCAGAATCGGCTCCATCTCGGCACAGCGACCGAACAGGTGGACCGGGAGGATCGCGCGGGTCCGCTCTGTGATCCGGTCGGCGATCAGCTTCGGGTCGATGGTGAAGCAGGCCGGGTCGATGTCCACGAATACCGGCTTGGCCCCCGATCTGGCGATGGAGCCTGCCGTCGCGATGAAGGTGTACGGGGTCGTGATTACCTCGTCTCCTGGACCGATGCCGAGAGCCATGAGCGCCAGCAGGAGGGCATCAGTGCCGGAGGAAACGCCTACCGCGTAGCGAGCGCCACAATACCGCGCGATTTCATCCTCCAGCCTCCGAACCTTGGGCCCAAGGATGAACTGCTGATTGTCGCAGACCTCGTCGATCGCGCGTCTGATCTCGCTCTTGATGGCGGCGTACTGAACTTTAAGATCCAGAAATGGAACTTGCATGTATTCGCACCCTTATAAGAGGGACCCTCTGCTGCTCACTTAACACAAGGTGTTTTCAAAATTCTACGCACGTCGGAGACCGAAGTCTACAGCTTTTTCACGATGCGACCAAGTCAGGTGAATCTATGGCTCAGGGGTCAGGAGGGAAACGCGCTGCGGTTACTTCCCGAAAGACCTGCTCAAGCGACTTCACGAGCGGCGGCCAGGCGTATCGCTCGAGCGCATGACGGCGGCAGCTTAGCCTCAGATCCTGGTATCCGGTCGGGTCCGAACAGAACCGATTATGGTGTTCAAGAATCAGATGGGCGAGGGCATCCGGTTCCATGCCGGAAAAGAGTAGGTCCGAACGCAGCGGCCGGAGAATCTCTGGGGTTCCGCCTACAGGCGTGCCCAGAACAGGGGTGCCACAGGCGAGCGCCTCCACCGTGACTAACCCAAACCCTTCAAGCTCTCGCGTCGGCAGGATGAAGAAGTCGGCAGCTTGGTAATAGAGGGGTAGGTGCTCATCGGGGACAAAGCCCAGAAATCGAACGTGTTCATTGAGATCCAATGAGGCGGTGAGCGATTCGAGATCGTTTCGAAGGGAGCCTGCCCCGCCGATGAGCAGCAAGGTCTGCGGCGCCTGTCGTCGCAGGATCGCCATGCTCTGAATAAGCGTGTCCAGGCCCATGCGGGCTTCGAGGTTTCTGAGGGTGAAGAGGAGCGGCCGTCCTGTTGCGAACCCCAGGTTATTGCGGATTGCAGTGCGGTCCTCTGCCGGCTGGAACCGATCGGTATCTGCTCCGCCGGGGATCTTCACAATCCGTCGAGAGGGGATGCGGTACAGCTTCCAGAGCAGACCCGTCGAGAAGTCGCTCAGCACGTGAATGCGGGTGGCGCGTCTTAGGCATGTCCCCTCGATGAGCCACAAGACGGCCATGGCAAGGCTACCGGTCCATCCGCCTCGGTGGTGGCCTGTCATCCCCCGCCGTAAACGGTACTCCAAAGGGGCCGGAGAGTGAAAGGTGTACAGACTCGGGATCCGTCGCCCCGGAGGCGAGTGCAACACGCCGTAGCCCGACAGAGGCTGATGCAGGTGCAGGACATCGGCACCCGCCTCATCCAGCTCCTGGGCGGCTGTTCGCCGCGACTGGAGAATCGAGCTACGAACGAACCGGAGAAGGGAACGTTGGTCTGAGTGGAAATGCCGAATCCGGACGCCCTGCCGTTCAACCCTCTCTTTCGCCTCATCAGCGGGAGACCGACTGAGGATACGCACCTCGTGCCCAAGCTTGACAAGGCGGGACGCCTGCTCCCACAGGACTCGCTCTCCGCCGCCTCCGATGTGTGCCGGAGAAACGTCCGAGACTACGAGGATATGAAGCCCGGAGGTCATCGGTACCTCATCGTAGAGTCCAGAGCCCTCCCGTATCCAGATACTGGCGTATCCATAGCTCAGCGATCATCAGGGTCCAGAGGCGATCGCTATGGCTCCTGATCCCGGACAGGTGTTCCCGCTTGAGGGTCTCCACCACATCGGGGGCGAACAGGCCTCTGGCCCGGACCCGCTCCGGAGACAGGAGTTCTTCCAGTAGGCTCCGTAGATCGGTGCGGAGCCAGCGGCCCAGTGGGACCATGAAGCCCTGTTTTCGATGCGACAGGACCTGCGGGGGCAGCACGTCAGCAAAGGCGGTCTTCAGTAGGCTTTTGAGGCGAAATCCCCGAATCTTCATCGCTGGGGGGATGCCCAGGCTCTTCTCGATGACGTGGTGGTCACAGAATGGGGCGCGGAGTTCAAGGGAGTGGGCCATGCTCATCCGGTCGGCCATCACCAGGAGATCATCCGGTAGATAGGTGCTAAGGTCGATACGAAAGGCGCCATCCATCGGATCACTATACCCGCGGGCGGCAAACACAGCCCGGTGGACCGCCTCCACGTCTGTCTCCCACTGCTGCTGAAGGGCAGACGTTGCCATCCGTGTCAGATCGTGCTCGCTGAAGAAGCGCGTCCATCCTATGTACTGCTCTGGAAGAGGCTGGTCCGCTCCGGCCACAAATCGCCGGACCCAATCACCCCAGTTGCGGCTGGCCTCGGAGTCGGGGATAAATCGATGAAGAGCAGAGGGGAGGATTCTAAGCCAGTGGGGGAGTCGACCGTACTGCTCCGATAGCTTAACGCCTAGATAGCGAGGATATCCGCCGAAGGTTTCATCGCCGCCGATTCCGGACAGCGCTACCTTCACGTGGCGGGCTGTCGCCTGGGCCACGATGAAGGTGGGGAGAGCCGAGGAATCGGCAAACGGTTCGTCAAAGTGGCGAACAACGATAGGCAGCAGTTTTTCTATGTTAGGCTCCAGAATCTCTTCGTGATGGTCGGTCTCGAACCGTTGGGCCACCATACGGGCATAGGGCAGTTCGTCATAGGAGGATGCCGACCGGCCAAAGCCGATGGAGAAGGTGGCGATGCGCTGGCTGGTCACCTCCCGCATACTGGCTACCACCGCGCTCGAATCGATCCCGCCACTTAGGAAGACGCCGAGGGGGACATCGCTCTCTAGGCGGAGTCGGGTCGCCTCGCGGAGCTCGTGACGGATGTGGACAGCGGCATCGTGAACAGAGATGCGACCGACGGAATCAGGCGCCCCTTGGGGAAGGGTCCAGTAGCGCTGGAGGGCCAGGGTTCCCCTGTGCAGGGTGGCGGTATGAGCCGGGGGGAGCTTGGCGATCTCAGCGAAGATGGACCGGTCACCAGGCGTATATCCAAACGCCATGTAATGATGGAAGGCCTGCCAGTCAATGGATCGGGAGACTGCAGGGTGGCACAGCAGGGCCTTGATTTCTGACGCAAAGAGTAATATTCCGCTCTTGTGCCAGTAATAGAGCGGTTTCTTCCCAACCCGGTCCCGCGCCAGCAACAGGCTGTGTCGGCCGGCATCCCAGATCGCAAAGGCAAACATCCCTCTCAGCACCTGAACACAGGCTTGGCCCATCTCCTCATAGAGATGGACGATGACCTCGGTGTCAGTATTGCTCCTGAACCGGTGCCCCTTGTGCTCGAGATCGGCTCGTAAGTCTCGGAAGTTATAGATCTCGCCATTGAACACGATCCAGATGGTCCCATCCTCATTGCTCATCGGCTGATGGCCGGTCGGCGTGAGGTCGATGATGCTCAGTCGCCGCATCCCAAGCCCCACCTGCGTCCGGTTATCAGCGGGGTCCGTTTGAAGGTAGAAGCCTGCATCGTCAGGGCCGCGATGCTGAAGCGCATCGGCCATCCGCCTGAGCACCGACTCGTCAACCATCCCGACGATCCCGCAAATCCCACACATCCTGACTTATCCCAAGGTTGTTAGACGTTGTCCTCTAGGTGCTCGAGTTTGGGTGAGCCTTAAAGGCTATGACCTCGATAGACGGTCCCCATGCTTTCCGATCCAGACCCAGACCGACTAACAGCTGATAGGCTAGATGCCCGGCAACCTTAAGGCTTCTTCCGAACAGAGCCATCCGTGGCCCTAGTTGGGCGAAACTGTCATCGCTGCTTGGAGGGGCGGTACGAATTTCCGCCACTTCGAAGCCCAGCCTTGACAAGTGGTACAGGAAGGCGCTCCGACCGAAGCCGAAGAGGTGGAATACAGCCATATGGCGAAGCTCCACAGCCGACCACAACGACATCAACCAGACATGGAACGGCCCATTGGGGACCCGGATGTAGATCAACCCATTTGGCCGGAGAATCCGCCACGCCTCCTGCAATGCCCCGATTGGATTCCGTAGATGATCTAATACATTGATAAAAGTTACGACGTCGGTCGTTTCATCCGCAAGGTTGCACGGAAGAAATGAGGAGCAGCGGACTTCTAAACCGAGAGCCCGAGCCAAGGTGACGGCTTGGGTAGAGGGATCGAAACCGAGCCCCATCCATCCACGTTTTTGGCACAACGCAAGGAATGCCCCCGAGCCACATCCTACATCCACGAGGATTCCCGGTTTGGGGTGTAACTGTTCAATCCAGGCCATGGCGTGGATGTACACGTTGGATCGTTTCGATCGGAGCGGCTCATCGCGGTAATGATTCCAATATACGTCTCTGTACCACCCGGTAATTGTCTCCTCGGGTGGTATCGGGATTCTGACTAGAAGCGTACACTGCTGGCATCGAAGAATCTCCTCACCGTGACCGAGATGCATCACGGAGGTCGAGGTACTCCCGCACAGACACCTGACTGGTCCGGCCATGCTTACGATGATGCAGTCCGCCGTTGTGTCATTATAATGCTACAGATCCCAGTACATCTCGGTTATCCGCCTGGGGACCCGCGCGTCAATGGTCCCAACGATCCCGACGATCCCGCATATCACAGCCTGTCTCCTTTTTGAAGGCCAGGATAGTATTCCTTCTCAACTGTCCTTGTGTGATACCCTTTGTACCAGTAGCTTTTCGTAGAGCCTCTCAACCCGTTGAATCATTAATGCTAAGCTGAAATGTCGCTCCACGTGTTGCCTGGCCACCTCACCGAGCCTGTTGCCCAGTTCCTTGTTGACGAGAAGCGCGATGACCGCCCGCGCCAGCATTTGCGGTGCCTGAGGGGGAACGAGCAGGGCAGTAACCCCGTCCTCGACCACTTCGGAGACCCCGTTGACGCGGGTGGCGACGACCGGCTTGCCCATTGCCATTGCCTCCAGGAGAACAAAGGGGAGCCCTTCGGAGAGCGATGGGAGCGCCACGACGTTCAGTGCAGCGATGAGGACCGGGATATCCTCCCGCATTCCGGCGAATATGCAGCACTCCTCCAGGTGCTGGGCTTTCGCGTACTGCATCAGCTCGGCCCGAAGGGGGCCGTCCCCGACGATCAGCGCCTTGACCGTGGGAACGGCTGCTCTGATGTGTACCAGGGCCGTCAGTAGATCATGATAGCCCTTCTGCGGCGTCATCCGTCCTACAATCCCGATAAGTGGAGAGTCTTTTTCAAGACCGAACTCGCGTCTAACGGTTGACCCGTCGATGGTCTTTGGATCAAAGGCTTCGAGATCAACGCCGTTGCGGATCACTTGGATTTTTGCTGGATCCCTGCCGGATCGTCCGATGAGATCCTGAGCCAACGCATTCGCGACGCAGAGTATCTGATCCGAAAGCGCAAAGGTCAACCGCTCGCCCAGGAGGTACAGCGATCGTCGCATCGACGAGATCGGATAATCATAGAGAGAGTTGTGGATGGTAGAAACGATTACCGGGACGCCTGCCCACCTTCCGGCCAGTGCGGCGTAGAAGTTCGGTCTCGCGCCGTGGGACTGTATGATATCCGGTTTGTGTTGCTGGAGCAGACGTAGTAATCTCACCAGGGCAGCCGGGCTGAGCAGCCTGGGGATCGCAAAAGGGACCACGGGAATACCGATCTTTCGCAGTCGCTGAGGGAGGAGCCCCTCCGAGGGACAGAGGACGGAGAAAGCATACCGATCGCTGGGTAGACGAGCCGCCAATAAGAACAGGTAGGTCTCTCCTCCCCCGCGATCGGCGGTGTCGGCTATATGCAGCACTCTAATCCGTCGCATTCCTCGCGCGGATGACATCCTTCAAAGCCCTCCCCGCTTGCCGGGACCAGGTATTCGGCAGCTACCTACCAGCTATTATGCGCCTCCAACACCTAGCACATGCCTGTTTCTCCAAGGCCACGTACAGCCTCTTCTTGACCAGACCGAATGGATATTCATCTATTTCTTCGCCAGACCTTATTGTTACTTACTGTTACTGGCGGCCGAGCATACCCGGATGATTCTCTCCTTCCAACATCGGTGAAGGCCCATCGGGCCACATGCTCAATTTACAGCACCGCCGGCATACGGGAGCGAGGTTGCCGTCAAGCAGCCTCTTCCTGAACTCACGGAGGGGGGTGCTGTTCCAAATTGTCTCGACAGGCTGGTCAAACACGTTCCCGAATTTCCTGCGAAGAAAACCACAATGAACGAGGTTCCCGGCCGGGTCGATATACAGGTTGGTCAACTCTCGGCAAAAGAGCCTCGTCGTACTTCGGATCGTTCCATCGTAGAGTGCCGGGTATGTCTCTGCCGGGAGGGGGGGCTCGAACGCGGCCGTGAAGCCGTGACGACGCTCCAGATCCGGCAGGACCGCGAGTTGCTCATACAGTCGCTGGATCGAGTCCTTCGTCCAATCCTTTTGCTTTACGGTCATCATGATTACATCTGCTGGCGTCCACCCGAACTGACGACGGGTCGCCTCGATTTCATGGGGTAGGCAATACATTTCGTGGACGAATCCGATCTCTCGAACGCCGAGTTCCGTGACCACTCTGACAAATTCCTCCATTTGGTATATGTTCGACTCCATCATTACGAAGCTGACGTACACCCGCTGCGTCGTTAGCGCGAGTCGGATATTGCTGACGGTCGTCTCATAGGTCTCCTCTCCCCGGATCGAGTCATGGACCGGACCGATGCCGTCCAGGGAGAACCCAATGCCGGTCAGATGGCGCATTCGATGGAGCGTGGTCCAATCCTCCGGCCCAATTCTCGTGCCGTTTGTCGTGATGAAGGTCTCGATGTTGCGGGCATCCACCGCATCCAAGAGCTTCGGAAACCCTTTCCGCAGAAACACCTCCCCCCCGACGAAATAGACGGACCGGATCCGTGGCGGCAGCTTCTGGAGCCCATGAAGCAAGGCATCCGTCTGCAACTCTTTCTCTAGGCCCCTGTTCCGGTACTCGTTTTGAAAGCACATCGTACAGTGGAGGTTGCAGGCAAGTGTTGGTTCGACCGTTGCCGAGGATGGGAGGGGCATCTCCCCGGTCTTTTCCAGCAGTCGGTAGTCCACCTCAATGGGTGAAGCAAGAGAGTCTCGAACTTTGCGTAAGACCTTAATGCTCCTGGTCCGAATGGCCAGGTTCTTCAGCCAGCGCTTCAACTTAGGTTGCATGGATGGCTCTTCCTTCCGACCGACACGAATCAGACCATTGATGGCTGTGAAAACGAGAACTGCATCAACCTTTTGCTAGCAGGGCGAGATGCCGCAGGCGCCTCGTGCGGCTGTCTTCGCCCGCAACGGCTTCCTCCCGATCACGACCACCCCATAGGGCCCGGAGGTGTTGGAAAAGAGGGGATCCAGCGCTCCGATGCAGAACAAGAAAGGCAGAAGCAGCCTCTTCAGCCCTGTCTTGCCGTCGGTCAGCATATCCAATTCCCAGGCCAACTTCCCCCAGAACCCGAAGGCATAGCGCGCGTGCAGAATTTCCACTCCCAGCGATCGAAGCAAGGCGACGAGTTCTTCACGCGTGTACTGGTCGCCAATGTGCTCTTTAGAAGCCCAGCACGTATACGTTTCGAAATAGCGCGATGGAAACAGATATCGATGGATCTTTTCACACGGTATAGCCAAATACAAGACGCCCCCCGGCTCCAGCGCGTTGACCAGATTGGTGATCACCTGCTGATTGCCCGGGATATGCTCAAGACAGTCGATCGAAAAGACAAAATCGTACTTCTCGCGCTCATGCAGACTCACGAGATCCTCAACGCAAAACGAGACGTTTTTCAAACCCTTTCGGCTGGCCTCCTCCTGAGATTCCCGTATGTGCTCCTCCGAAAGATCATACCCTGTAAAACGTGCTTGTGGAAACCTTTCTGCAAGAAACAAGGTAAAGAGTCCAGACCCACAACCGGCGTCCAGAACCTTTGAAAAGGCGATGGTCCGCACATACTTCTTAAGATAGAGCGCTCGAATGTATGCGCTCACGAAAGCCGAAGGGTAATAGCGGTAAAACCATTGCTTTCCGATCTCAAGAATTGGATTCATTATCAGAAAAGAGTATCCATTCCTGAAATCTCCCAGCCGTATTGAGAGGGCGCGTGTCGCACTTTCTTCAGTAAGAAAAAGGCGTAAGATGACAACCCTGGAAAACTGGATGCCCCATATTTCACGATCGGATATGGGAAGGGATAGAGCGTAGCACCTGTGACCTCAACGAGCTCGAAGTTTGGATTCGATTTCAAGAAATCAATAAAGCCACTCGTCGTAAAGCAACGTATATGCGGACCGACTATGACATTACACAGCGGCTGGCGCCCCAATAGCAGGAGGGCGCGATTCTGAATGGCTGCCAAATTCGGAAGGCCAATCAGCAAATATCCGCCTGTTTTAACAACCCTGGCCATTTCCTTCATTGGGGTAAAGATGTTCTTGAGATGCTCCAGCACCTGGTTACAAATAATGACGTCTATTTCCTCGTCACCCATGGGGAATAATTCCCTCTCCAGATCGATCTGGATGACCCTGACCTGCTGGCTGGCAAGTTCGACGTATTGGGATTGTTGCTCAATGCCATAAACCTTAGTCGCATCAACTCCTAGTTCCCTTGCATAATGCATCGTCTTGACGCCGTCCCCGCACCCAACGTCCAAGAGGCTGTTCGCATCAGAAATGCGGTGGAGCAGATGGACCACGGCCTCGTAAGTCCTTAATCCTTCGTGCTGAGATTGCACCAGGTACCGATAGACTCTCCGTAACACTGAGTCGCCCACCTATGGTCCTTGCGAAATCGCTCCGGTGACATTCCGTAGTCCATCGTACAGCCCATGCCAGGCATTGAAGGCATCCTTCACATTCCCGGTCTGGATTGCTGAACTGAGAATTCGTCCGGAGGAAAGAAGAACGCACAGAGCCATCGCCAACGATGGACTCTTGAAATAGTCGTTGTGTCTGATCATGAGCAGCTTGTTCCGGAACATATAGTATATGCGCTCGGGGCTGCAAGTCGCTGGATACTGGATCTTGTGTTTCGCGACAGCATTTGGCTCATAGAGGATTCGCCACCCACGGGTTTTCGCCCGCAGGCAATAGTCCACCTCCCAATGATTGATGAAGAAATCAGGGGAAAATCCGCCGAACTGCTGGAAGACTCGCTTATCCAGCAACCAGCAGCATCCGATGACGTAATCGCACTCGACCAGTTTGCGGGCATCCCGATCGGAGTACCTGGCTGTCCACCGGCTGACAAACCCGGCGCCATGGGCCGTCTGGACCGGATTGCTGTAGACCACGGATCGGGCCCCCACAACGGCAACTCGCTCGTTGCGCGTAACCTCGACGAGGCGGAGGAGGGCGTCCGGTTCAAGCTCGACATCGGCATCCAGTCCGAGGATGTACTCAGCCTGAGGAGCCAAGGACGAGACGACCAGGTTATAGGGAATATAGCACCCGTCGTTTTTTCTGTTCTGGATGAGCCGCAGGGACGCCCAATCTTCTCCAACCATGGCCTGGAACCGTGCTTCAACCATCGGGACCGTGTTATCCGATGAGCCGTTGTCCCAGACAACGAGCTCCAATTTCTGCTTCGCGTACCTCACGTACCTTAGAGACTCAATACACGCAGAAAGATCTTTCTCATCGTTATAGGTGGGAATAAATATGGAAACGTGGGGGCAAGAAGGTTGGCTCATTCGATTGTCTACGCCGTAACTTCGGCCATCAATCTCCTCTGCTACTTCTTGATCACAAAGCCTTGTCCGGTGGGAAGGCATACAATGTGTTCAGGCTCATTCAAGAAAAACGAATCCATTGCCGATTTCGCGCCCGGACACGTAATGAACCCGTAGTCATCACACAAAATAATTCCTCCTGGGCTAGTCCTCTCATAGAAAAAGGCTAGCGAGTCATACGTTGGCTGATAGAGGTCAACGTCAATATGAACGAAGCAAAAACGCTTACTTGACGCCTCATGAAATTTATCCGGTATCCATCCCCTGTGATAGACGACGAAGTCGTACTCTTTCAAATTCTCACGAACTACGGCCTCGTCGCAGGCCATGTCACCCTGCGTCCAGTGATTGCCGTCTTTAGGTCCGGGCTTGGAAAGGCCGCTGAAAGAATCAAAGAGATGGTGGGATTTGCCCAGCCCGGCAATGTGACGACAAATCAAGTACGAAGAAGCGCCCTGGTACACACCACATTCCGCCGTATCGCCTTCAAGTAAAGCACACACTTTCATGAGCTGATTGAGTGTGTACTTACGATCAAGGGAGTGATAGTTATCCGTTCCGCAGTAGGTCTCATAAAATTTTATAAAGTCTTCGTCGTATTCAATCAGCCTGCCAAACTCACTGAACTTGTACCGCGGATAGACCTGCCGAGCCAGCGCCTCAGCAAGAACGTACCGGGACTTCTCATCTCCGCTGAGCAGAACGGCGAGGACATACCTGATGCCAGCAGCGGCTTTTGCCAAAAAGCTCATTTGACAGTCTCCACGGTTAATAGCCAGAAGGATGACCGGCCCGAGTTCAGAATCATCATGATCGTAGACCGACCACCCGCTTCCCCTCAATCGCCTCTTCGAACACCTTCAGCGTCCCCTCGACCATGGTGTCGATCGAGTAACCTCGGGTGACCGTTTCGCGGGCCTGATGGGAGAGCCGGTCGGCCAGGCCCTGATCGTCAAGCAGGCGCAGAATGGCGTGCTTCAGAGCAACATGATTCCCGGGGACCATGAGAAGTCCGTTGACGCCATCTTCCACGACGGAAGGAATGCCCCCGATCCGAGAAGCAACTACCGGCTTTTGGCACGCCATGGCCTCGAGCAACGCGAAGGGCATCCCTTCCTGCCGCAGGGTGGGCAAGACGAAGAGATCAGCGGCGTTCAGGTAGCTTGCCGACCGTTCATGGGGAACGTGCCCGGCGAAGATCACATGACTCCCCAACCCCAAGGAGTCCGCTAGACGCTTGGCACCCTCCACATAATCACCCTCTCCGGCCACTAGCAGTTTGACCCGTCCCTGTCTGACCAGCACATCTGGCAGGCAGTGGATTAAAACGTGTAGTCCCTTTTGCCTGGTCACATGACTGAGAAACACAATTAGGCGATCTTCCGGAGCAACCTGGTATTGGCGGCGAACGGCCTCACGCGTTTCTGAATCGGGGGCGAACGCCTGGATATCCACTCCATTATACACGGTGTAGACCTTGCGGGGGCTGACTCCGCACCACCTTGGGATAGAGCGCGCGACCTCGTTGCTGACCGCAATGAGCGCGTCGCATCGTCTGGCTACTGGCAATTCCCAGCCGAGGTAGTAATACAGAAACGCCCCGAGCCGCCGCCCCAACTGACCATACCCTTTACGATGACTTATCGCCTGGCGAATCTCCGACAGCAGGACCCAGCCGGCAAGCCCCTCGGTAATGACGACGACCGGGACGTCGCGTTGTCGCGCGAAGTCTATCAGCGTGGTCGGTACGACCATGTGCTGGCAGCACAGGATGTCGAAGGGATGTTTTTGATGCAATTCTCGAAAACGCCGGTCGCACGCGGATGCCCACGTCCTTTTCTGCGAAGCAAAGGCCGTGTCCTGGAGGTAGTGGATTTCGACCCCCTCCAGGCGCTCGCTCTCCTGTCCTGACGGATGCCGTGAAGAGATGACGGTCACGTCGTGTCCGCGGGCTGCAAGCTCTCGCGTGAGAATTCGCCCATGGATCTCCATTCCGCCCTTGATGCCGTGTCCATATGTGACAACCGAGACCAGGCAGATCCTCATTTGGACCCCAGGCACGTTCCCATGATCACGCCCCTACGACCACCTGACCACGCTCATTTCTGGTAGGCGTAAATCAACATGCCTCGAAACCGCCCCCTCTGGAAAGGCGGGGGGATCATATCGCAAATTTCGTAGCCGAAGCCGTTCTGCTCCAGGATCGCTAGGACACCGGACAAGGCATCCTCAGCGGGTCGTTCGTGGTGATGATACTCAAAGACCATCTCCTTCACGAGCTTCAGTTTGTTACGGTCCGCCAGCTCTCTGAGGACGCGCCCTTCAGCCCCCTCGATGTCCATCTTGAGGAAGTCGATTTCGGAGTGGAGGTACTCCGATAAGGTGATGGCTTCGATCATTGTCCTGGCTTTCAACCCCCTTTCCGGATTAGCGCTCATTGCCAACGACCCCGGTAGGCCCGGATCTGAATAAAACTCAACTGGTCCGGTCCGATCCAACACCGCCCGATTCACCAGGATCACATCGCGCAACTTGTTGCCCTGGACATTCTCCTTGAGAAGCTCGAACGTCTTCCTGTCGGCCTCGAACGCGACAAGCACGCAGTCTGGGTACACCCTCTTGAAATAGAGGAGCGACATGCCGATATTGCTGCCGCAGTCGAGGATCACTGGCCTGTAGCTGGTCGCTTTGAAATCGTATTGCTTGCAGATAAAGATCTCCTCGAATAGGAAGAGGAATACCGAGTAGTCGAAGAACTTGACGGTAAAGCCGAAGATGATTTCCTGCCTGATCGGCAGTTTGAGAAGAGCGATCCCCAACCGGTACTTGAAGACGAGCCGGCAATACGTCAGAAGCATGGGAAGCCGGCTCCGCGACGGCTCGTTTCGGAAGATGAGCCCCACATTCTGGACAATCCGAAACATGGCATAGGAGAACGAATAGGCGCCCATTGTAGAATCCTGCTGCTTACAGCTCTCAAACAGATAGTCAGCAAATGCCGACCGAGTTGCTGCACCGTCTGATCCGGTCGAGTCTCTCCGCCTCCCGGGTCGAGATCCAGATCGTGCCTGGGTGATCGCTCGTCATCCCACCCCTAACCGACGCGTTCATTTGTGCGCTAAGTACGATTGCCGCACTTGCCGACCCCGTATGCAATAAACGCCTAAGAGAAGCAGGCTGTGCGTCAAATAGTAGGTAAGATATAAGCTGAGCAGAACATCGACCGCGCTAGTCAAGTAGGCGATGACGAGAAGAAAATAATGCGTTTCCCGCACTCGAAGATTGGTCGCCACGATAAGACGGAGAGGCCACGCCGATTGCCGACCCTGTAGCATCGCTGGATCACTTTCGGATATCTCCTCGTGATGTTGCTCCGCCCCCGCCTGGTCTTCCGATCTGCTTTCCCGGTATGGTCTCAACAACTCATCAAATCGATGTTCCAAAAAACTGAGGATTTCGCACAGAAAGCATGTGATTCCCCCAAGTGCGAGCCAGAACATTGGCCCATATCCAAACGGTTCCGTCCACAGAAGCAGCTCAGGGTGGCGAAACGCCATGACGCCGACCACGGCCCAGAACCCAAGGTCGATTACACCCCCGCAGACCGAATCCAGAAACCGCCCATACGGATTTTGGGTCCTCATACACCGAGCAATATCGCCATCCACACAATCCAGGAGATTAAAGACAACGAGCAAAGCTAACCCTACTGGCACGGTTAAGCGTGATCCGCTGAGTAGCAGGACACAGCCAGCAAGTCCTACCACCGCCGACATCCATGATACCGCTTCTGAACTCAATCCCATACGCACCGCTATCCAGGTCAACCTGAAACCGATCGGTCGAAAGATATAGGTATTCAGCGGGAGATATTGCTCGTACCACCATCTCGAGACATGCGCCTCCTGAATCTCTTGCAGTGTTGGAAGCTTATGCTTGGTTTTATTCATGGTTATTTCTTACGTGCAGATACGGTAATACCTCCGCAAATCCATTCCGTAAACCAATCCAAGCCGGTCAACTTCGCGAGTAGCCAGCGCTTCCACGACCGATGAAACTGCTCAGGGTTGGCAACGAAGCAGCAGTCCGTGAAGCCGGCTTCCGCTAACAGAAGCTTCAGGTCTGTTCGGGTAAAGTAATGCAAATGCCCTCCCCCCCAGACGAACGTATCCATGGTGGTGTGAGGGAACCTCCCGTGCCAAACGAGCGTCAGCACGTTCCGGAAATACCGGATATTCGGCGTCGTCAGGACCAACTGACCGTCGTCCTTCAGGACGCGGCGAAGCTCACGCAGCAATGACAAAGGATCAAAGACATGTTCAATCACTTCGAGGCAGGTCACGCACTCAAACGAACGATCTTGATAGGGAAGCAGGCCGCGATTGAGATCGGCGCAGACGCTCAAGACTCCCCGCTGCCTGGCTTCCCGAAGGGCCGTTTCCGAAAGGTCGCACCCGTGCACCGCTTGAAACTTAGCTCCAACAAGGTCCAGCAGTGTGCCGACCCCGCAGCCGACGTCGAGGAGCCTCTTCCCCTCGCCCAACACCGATCCGACGGACTCGAAAATCTCGTTTGGGGAGCCGCTGCCCTCTGCTGCTCCCCCGGCATCGGCCCGGCGAGCCGCCCAATACCGTTCATATGTCCGCCTGAGCTCTATCATCCATCTTGCCAAAGCCATTCCGGCCCCCGGCCCGTTCGTCCCCGGGCATAGTCCTTCACTGCGGCCACATAGGCACGGACCTTCCTGAATCGCTCCCGATCCGAGGACTTCACGAGAAGCCAGGCGATGTCGCGTAGCAAGCCCTCCAGCAGAGTCGGGAAGGAGCGGGGTGCGTGCAGGTGAGCGAGCAGCAGGTGGCTGCGTGTCTTATGGTAGGCTTTCAGGGGCGAATCGGTCCCCCCCGCGCTCAGGGAAATCTTGTGCCAGATCCGCGCCGAGGGCTCAACCACGCTCTGCAGGCCGGAGGCCCGAAGGCGAAGGCACCAGTCGACATCCTCCCAGTACAGAAAGAAGCGCTCATCAAGAAGGCCCGCCCTTTCCAAGGCCTGCCGCGTCATCAACAGGCAACAGCCGGTTAGCCAATCGGTAGGGGTCAGGGCCGTCTCTGCCCCGTCATCGAGTTCGTCAGCGCGCGGCGCAACCACTTGGCAGGTTCGCGGATCAAAACCGCCGCCGGCGAACCACAGCCGCGTCGGTTGATCGAAATAATAGATCTTCGGCCCCACTGCGCCGATGCGAGGAAGGCGCTCCACCGCTTGGACCAGAGCATCGAGGAATCCCGGGTCGACCTCGGTGTCGTCGTTCATCAATAGCACGTATTCTGCCCCCTGAGCCAGGGCTACCCTGATGCCGAGGTTGTTGCCGCCGGCATAGCCGGCGTTGAAGGGGCTCTTTACGACACTGGCTCTCCTTCCGACCAGACAGCCCACGTCACCGGGATCGAGAGGAACCCGCGAGCCATTCTGGACGACGATCACCTCATGGTTGTGATAGCGGATGGCTCGGCAGGACCGAAGACATCCCTCCAGCGCCTCCCGGTTGTCCAGGTGCAGGATGACGATGGACACCTTCGGATCAGACATGACTGCCAGTGTGAGCCTTGGAGGATCCTCTCAAGAGATCCTCGTAGATGATGATGAACCGTTTGGCCACCCGAGGCCAGTGATAGGCCTCGCGCGCGACCTCACGGTCCAGTGGTTTTGGCATCTTCTTCTCGAGGATATCCTTGATTGCGACCTGCCATTCATCATAATTGAAGACGGGGACGAACCTCCCGACCCCGTGCCGCTTCATCCGCTCCGACGTCTCGCCGACGGGGGTAGTCAGAACTGGCAATCCACAGGCCATGGCCTTCATCACGGACACCGAAGCGCCCTCGCGCGTGGACACTGACACGTACACATCAGCCGCCCAGTACAGATTCCGCAACTGCTCCCCGGTCACGTACGGGTGCAGGACCGCCTTTCCCCCTCCGATAAGGGACCGGCTCAAGGCCTCGAGCCGGTCGGTGTTGGCCTGATCCCCGTGACCGGCGATGAGCACCACAAAGTCCTCGCGTTCTCCCAGGCGACCGAACACGTCGAGCAGCTTGTCGAATTGCTTCAGCGGAACGAAGTTGCCCGTTGCCAGGAACACCGTCCTCGTTTGAGGGATTCCGAGGGCGCTTCGCACGACCCTTTTCTGTTCAGCCGTTGGAACGGGCACCCAAAAGTCGAAATCACACCCCATCGTCAGCAACTCCGTCCGGCCCCGAAAGATCTTTCGCAGCTCGCTGCGCGCGTATTCGGACTGAGCCGAGATCACGTCGACGTGGCTCAACAGGCGCGAGAGCTTCCAGTGCTCGACCAGCAGACAGGCGTAGGTCAGCGGCCTGTGCAGGCCCGCCATTTCGCTGGTGGGTACGGTGGACATCCCATGCCCGACGATGAAAATTGGAAACCGCTTCTGCCTGCCGCACTCCGCAAGGATCTCGCTGTAGAACGGGACCCGGAACCCATGCAGGTGTAGGATCGTGGGTTCACTGCCGATTGCGGCCAGGCTGGAAAGAATAGGTTCTGAATAGATGCCGACTTCAGCCCGAAGCCCTGGGTAGTACGTCCGCTCGGTCGCAGGAAACAGCCGATGCGTCACGCCACTTTCCAAAGTCGCAGAGTACACCCGATCGGCTCGGTAATCTGGCTGCCACACCTCCCACCGAAAGCCCGAGTCGGCTCTGAGGATGGCCTCTCCGAGCAGATCAGGCCATTCGCGTGCCCACAAACCTAACCACGTTCCATCAGGCTTCTCCCACGCCACATCGGGACGGTCGTGATCGGAGGCAAAGGCGTAGGGCGGATTATGGGCATGGATGTTGACGATGAGTGGTTGCATGCGGAAGGCTTGTCCTCAACAGGGCTTCCTCGCCTTGGCAATCATGTACACTCCATGAGATGGTGCCACTTCACCGATGTTACATTTGTGAGCCCAGACCTGAGCAACCGGCCAATTCCTCGAACGGATGCCTTCCGGAAGGCACGTACGGAGTGCCACGCGAACGGCTCTTCGAAAGAGCCCGTCGGGTCCCACAGGCACCTCTTGTTCGGCGAATTCCCGAACTAGCGGGAGATCCTTCTTGGAAAAGTGCCGCTGTCCCCAGACAGCTTCAATCGCAAAAAACTCAGAGAGCAGGCGGGTAAATTCCCCCTCGTCCAATTCCAAGCGGTGATACACATTGCGTCTCCCCTTGTTGTACACCGCGTAGAGGGGGCGGTTGGGAGTCGAAATCAACAGGATCCCGCCGGGCTTCAAGACCCGTCTGATCTCGTGCAAAAATGATCGCATGTCCTCGAGGTGTTCAAGGGTTTCAAACGAGACGACCACATCAACGGCACCGTCACGCAGCCCGACATGGCAACAATCCCCTTGTAGAAAGTGCACGTGTGACCGTTGGTGATGGTGGCGGCAATAGGAGAGCGCCTCCTGGCTGTGATCAAGACCGACGACCAAGTGCGCCGCCCCGGCAAGGATCGCGGCTCCATACCCCGTCCCGCAGGCCGCATCGAGCACTACTTTTCCCCTCACCTGCTCCCTGGCAAACAGGTACCGCCCTGTGTGCTGGTAGAAGAGTTCCCAGTTTTTGGGGCCCTCATCTACATAGCGCTCTCCTGAATCCAACATGGGCATGCACATCCTGTCGCGAAGCGGCTGATCGCTGGATCTCCTAGACCAAGGCCTGCAGCCTCCGCAATTCGTTGAAGCGGCCCTGCGCCATCGTCAGGGCTTGCCAGGAGCCTGACTCAACAATGCGGCCGTGCTCCAAGACATAGATCCGGTCCGCTCTCTGGATCGTTGCGAGACGGTGGGCGACGACCACGATGCTCATGTGCCGGACCAGTGCATCGAGTGTCTGCTGGATAAGAAATTCTGATTCCGCATCCAGCGCGCTCATCGCTTCGTCCAGAATCAGGAACTCGGGCTTCCTGACCAGCGCCCTCGCCAGGGCCAACCGCTGACGTTGGCCTCCCGAGAGTAACACGCCACGACTTCCGATAACCGCGTCATAGCCCTGTGGAAGATCCTGGATGAATTCATGAGCATGGACCAGCTTGGCCACAGCCTCGATCTCTACGCCGGTGGCTGTCGGCCTTCCCCACAGTAGGTTCGCCCGCACCGTATCGTTCAAGAGATGCACGTCCTGCGGAACGTAGCCGATCCGACCATGCCAGTCATTCAGACTGAGCCCGTCGAGAGACACTCCGTCGATCAGTACTTCGCCTTGAGTAGGGCGAAGAAATCCCATCAGCAGGTCAATAATTGTTGTCTTTCCGCCTCCGGATGCGCCGACAATGGCGACCATTTCGCCCTTGCGAATCTCAAGGTTCACCCCTCGCAGAACCGGCTCCTTGTTCTCATACGCAAACCACACCGCCTGCATTTGGATAGCCTGCTGCAATCCAAGAAAGGGTTGACCGCCTTCTCGTTCACGAAAGCCCTTCGCGAGTTGCGAAACGCGATCGATATTGGCCAAGCTGGGCAGTAACGAGTTCAGTTCGTGTAGGCCCATCTGGAGGTCGGAGACCCTGGGAGTTAACCGAAAAAGGACAACCAGCAAGACCATGACGTCCGGCACTGCCATTTTGAAGACAGACAGAGCCAGGTACAGACCTGACAAGAGAAAAATGGCGGTCAGTGGCTGATACAGGGCCCCGACCATCGTACGATTCCTGGAATCCTTGACTTGAATATCCGTCAGTTCACGCACAGCTCTCCGGAACCGATCGGAAGCTGCGCCGATGGCTCCGAATCCCTTCACCAGTTTCGCGCAGGCCAGCATTTCCGCAACAGTTTCCTGGACCCATGCATTGGCCTGGATTGTTCCCTCTCCGTACTCTTGTCCTTTGGCGACGCGAGACCGCAACAGCCATACCCCGATTCCCGCAATGGCTACCGCAATGAGCGTCATCTGCCACGAGAACGCAAGGGCTAAGCCGACATAGATGAGGATCGCAATGCATGCACGCACCAACGCGGCCAGAAACAGAAATGCAGCGGCAGCCCTGATGGGGTCCTGTGTAAGGGCGTTTGTCATCACGCCGGTTTTCTGTTTGGCGATGAATTCCCACCGTGCCGCGAGGACGGCATCGAACAGCATGGTTCGGAGCATGCTGGCGAACTGGAACCGTGTACTGTTGATCAAACGCTCATTGAGAATCGTGATCACGCTCTGGAGCAGGAAGATGCTCAACAGGGCAACTAAGACCACCCCGAGCGTCAACTCGACACCGAAAAATCGAGTGACTTGCTGCAGAAGCTTTCCTATCCTTGAAGGCGTGCCAGCCTGTGAGACAGATGCCACTCCAGCCAGGGTAAACATGGGGGCCAACAAGGCTAGGCCAAGGCCTTCCAGGAGATTGGAGGCGGCGCCTGCAGAAAGAATGAGGGATGTCCTCAGAGGGAAATTGCGAAAGAGGAAGCGGCCAAACTGGGTGACGATCAGTGGCCTGTCCGAACGCGAGTTCAAAGGAGGTTCGTGACAGAATAAAAATACCCCCTTACTAGTAAAACTGCCTTTGTCTGCCGCTCCAGTCAATTATGGCCTTTCTCGTTCGATGTTCTTCAACAACTCTTCCCGCTCAAAATCTCTCGGCTCATAGAACAATCCCAGGGAGGAGCGGAGCTTCGTAAAGAACTCATGTATCGGCCCGGCGACTATGTATGCAAAGACCAGGAAGAGCGCGAGGATCAACATGTAGATCCTCAACGGCAGGCGCGGAAGCCCCATGAGTCGGCGAAGGTTGATCATCGGCGGATACCTGCGAACGCAGGCGGTGCCTGCGCCGATGACGGCTGCTCCTCGAGTTGCGGCGCCATCATCGCTATGGCCGCTAAAAACCAGTACGGTTCCATGATGCGGACGATGATGAAGCTATTGGCCCCGATGGCATGGGTAAGGATCGCGATGTGCCCAACCAAGAAGCCAAGTGTCACCCCCTTCAAGAGCGGGTCCTTCACCTGACGGTAGTGGTCTTTTGCGGATCGAAAGGTGGACAATATGAGCCAGAGAAAGATTGTGAATCCGAAGACCCCAAGCTCAACCAGGGTTCTGGGGTACTGGGCATCCACGAGACCCCACCCGGTAACTCCCGAACCAAGTAACGGATGTTGTGGTAATCCTTCTGTGAAGGCGGTCTGCCAGTTCCTTAACCGGATCGTGGTGGATGAGTCAAGGTGGAGTTGGCCGATGATCACCTGTTCCGCCTCTCGGGGTGCGGTATAAGTATATTCGATTCGTTCCAAGATATTGGGAGGAGCGAAGATGACGAAAGCGCCCGCAGTGAGCAGAGCCCCGATCAGCAGGCCGGTGCGCCGCTTGCTGAAAAAGAGGAGCGACAAATAGAGCGGCACCAGGGCCAGGTAGGACGCACGGGAGAGGGTAAGACCAAGGGTGGACAGGAGGAGGGCAGCGAGGAAGGTAAGCGTAAGCTTCACCCTCCTCGATTCCTGAGTCAACAACACACTGAGAGCCAGAGCCAGCATGAGGACCAGGTACCCACCGAAAGAGTTCGGCTCGGCATTGGCGGCCCTGATACCTTCACCGGTGTCTTCGAAGGGCGCCGAGGCGCGGCCCCCGGCGGGAATCTGGGCGATCCCGATCACGCTCACTATCAAGGCGACGACCAGGAGGGCGACCGTATAGTTCCTGACTTGGGTCCGGTTCTTCAGGCTATTGGCTGTCAGGAAGTAGATCAGGAAGTACTCGATATATTTCAACGTAAAGAGCGAGCCGGTCAAGACCTCAACCCGGCCGAAGACCATCCCCACCCCGGTACTGAGGATGCAGGCGAAGGTGTACCACGCGATTTGCCGATTCAGCGGTGTCTTGGTGAATACTCCCACATCCGAGTAGATCGCAATCCGGGCCAACCAGAGCAGCCCAATGACCACCAGCAGCAGGTCATCAAGGCGAAGCGTAAGCCCACGGCTGGCCAAACTGGTGCCGGCGGCCTCTGAAACCACAACCTGCGGCCCAAGGAGCATGGAGAAGATTAGGATGTACAGGGCTACATCGACGTTGATCATCGCAGCCAGGATGACAAGGGCGGACAGTCCGATTATCAGTGCCGTGGTAGGCTGGAATACTGAGATGACGTATGCGGCGGCTGCGACAAGGGCGAGCATAGCCCCGACAAGAGACCACGTCCGAAGATCGCTGTTCCGATCGCCTACCATGAGCCACTCACGGTCCCTTTCATGCGCGACGCGTCGGACCCCCGCCGGTACCCGGCCATATCCGCGCCAGGAAGCCGAGTTTCGACGAGGACTTGCCGGACTTGCCTTCCCCATACCTGTAGGTGTACCGGGCGTATTTGAGTTCTTCGTAGTCACGGCTCAACTCTGCGCGCAGTCCGGTAAGGACAACGCCAAGCACGTTGGCCTTCACGTTCTCCAGGAGGATCTTGGTTCTCCGGAGCGCGGACCGTGGGATCCGTCCAACCCGATAGACGATGATGGTGGCGTCACATTTGGCGCTCAGGATGACCGCATCGGTAATCGGCAAGACCGGACTGCTGTCCATGATGACGTACTCGTACTGCTCCTTGAGAGCCGTCAGGAGCTCCGTCATCCGCGGGGAGTTCAGGAGTTCCGCCGGGTTCATTGGCAGCTGACCGCTGGTGAGAATATCCATTTTGTCGATGTGCGGGGCTGATGTGATCGACTCGAACCCGAGCTTCCCCAGCATGAGATCGGTCGCCGTCCGGATCGCTTTTGTCCAGGGAACGTTCTCCGCGATCACCTCTGAAAGGCCTGGCGCCCTGGGGATGCCGAACACGCGATGGATAAACGGCTTTCGGAGATCGGCTTCGACAAGCAGGACCCGCTTGCCCAGTTGTGCGATATTCAGGGCAAGATTGATGGCGGTAGTGGTTTTTCCCTCCGTGAGCGATGCGCTGGTGACGGCGATGACCTTCAGGGGCCGCTGAAGGGCGAAGAACTCAATATTGGTTCGGAGCGCCCGGAAACTCTCGGCGACCGGAGATGTCGGGTAGATCAGGGACACCAGGAATGGCCGGCTTTCAGGCGGAATCTGCTCGGCCGGGATCGTTCCGTCGATAGAGGACTGCTCCTCCGTACGCTCGATATCTTTCTCAAGGTCCGGGATGAGGCCGATAACCGGCACCTGCAAGAACGCTTCAACATCCTCGATGGCGCCGATAGAAGTGTCTAGCGACTCTGCAATGAGGGAGAGGACCACTCCCAGGACGAGGCCGATCACGAATCCTACCAGGGTCTTGGTCGCGGTCTGGGTAACGACTTTGGGTTTGGTCGGCTCCACGGCGGGGCGCACAATGGTGACTTCCTGAATCTGTTCTTTTTCTCTGATCTGGGCTTCCTCGTCCCGCTTTTTCAGGAGGGAGCGCAGATCCTCGTTAATCTTGACCTCCCGCTGCAGCCGCGCTTCTTCGAGGACGCTTGCCGGCATCCCCTGGAGGTTGACTCCGGCCGCACGAGCGGCAACCTGACTGGCGTGGAGCCGCTCTTCCAGCGCCGCGCGCTTTGCCTCGAGTTCCCGGAGGTAATCGGCCCGCAACCCGGCAAGCTTGGCGTCCAATTGCTTGATCTGCGGGTGCAGCGGTGTCAGGGTGAGGAGCAAGTGAGAGCGCTCAAGCTGTTTCTCGATGATCGCGGCGCTGATCTTGGAGATGTTTGGATCGGGCGGATCAAACAGGGCCGGCCCTCCGGCCTTTGCGGCGGCGTCAGGGGTCTCTTTGAGTCGACGGATCTCTCGTGCCACACCATCGAGGAGCCTCTGCGTCTTCGCCTGCTCCGCTTCCTGCGCCGTAAGGTTCGTCAGCGCGGCAGAGGCCGCTTCATTCAGCGGTACGCCGCCCTGCCGTTCTTTGAACGCCTTCAATTGTTCTTCGGAGAGCCTCAGGCGCTGATCCATCTCTGCGAGCTGCGACTCGATGAATTGCCCGGCCTCGCGCACCTGGCGGTTTCGGGCGAGGATGTTCTCTTCCCGGTAGGCTTCCGCCACGTTGTTGGCGATCTTGGCGGCCGTTTGCGGGTCGCCTGCCGTAGCGGTGATCTTGATAATATTCGTATCCTTTTCCGGCTCGGCCTGAATTTGTTTCTGCAGTGCGGTAATGACCTGGAGGTACTGCGGCGAGCTTCTGGCGGCCTCGCTGCTGACGTCCGGCGGGATCAGGCCCAGTCGGCGAGCGGCGATCTCCAGGACCGGCCAGGATCGGGTATAGGCCGCGTACGTGGCGACGCTTTCTCCCGGCGAGAAGGTAATTGCCTCCATCAGGAGACCGGTGATGCTGGTGCTCCGTTCCACCTTGATGGCGCTCGACGCCTCATAGAGGGGGGGCGGGGACTGCACGAGCGCGATGGTGTAGGAAAAACCGGTAAAGAGGAGAGTGGCCGCCAGGATGATCCCCTTGCGGCGCCTCAGGATCCGCCAGTAGTCTCGAATGTTCAGCTCATACTGTGCCACGCACGTCTCCTGCTCACATCACCATGCGGTTAGGGAGGAGAAATCAACTGCTTAAACGTTTGAGCGGTGCTTCCGCCGATACTCAAGAAATCCAGCGTCGGCCGAAGCTTATTCACAAACGCATTCCAGTCTCCGATGGGACTCCGTGGAATGTAGAGGATGTCGCCGGGTTGAAGCGGCACATCGAATCGGAAATCGCCGTCCTTGAGGACCCTGTCGAAATCGGCCGCGATCAGGAGGGGCTTCAGGGGGTCGCCTCGGATCACCCGAGCGCTGTTGCTCACAGCGAGATCCGTTGGGCCGCCCGCCTGTCCGAGCGCTTGAGCCATCGTGAGGTTGGGTGTAAAGGGCTGACCTCCTGGGATGCGGACCTCTCCCAGGATAAATACCCGTTTTGGAAGCTCTGACGGCTTCTCGGGAACGAAGACCACACTTCCCGCATCCAGGACAGGCTCCTGCTTGAGTCTTCCCTGAAGGACGAGTTGCAGGAGATTGACCGTATGGACCTCGCCGTCCGGCTGCGTGACGCGCACGCTCTCCAGATCCGCATTAGCCGCTGGACCTCCGGCCTTTACCAGCATATCGGTCACCGTTGTCCTGCCGCTGAGCGGAAACGCCCCTCCGCGTGACGCAACCGCGCCAAGGACCGTGACCTTCTTGCTGGCGTGCTCTTTGACCAGCACCTCGACCTGCGGGTTCACGTAAAACGGAGTGAGCGCCTCCCGTAGCCTGCCTTCCGCCTGTTCCGCCGTCAGTCCGGCCACTTTGACCTCAACGCCGGCGATCACAATCGCTCCGTTTCTTTTGACGGGGGCTAAGACCTTTTCCTGCGGCGCCCCTTGAGGAAGCAAGATATCAAGCACATCGCCTGGTCCGATCTTATATTGAGGCGTCCCATCCACCGTAATGAACGTCGCGTTTTCGGTGACCTCCTTTGCGGCGTACGGCTCTGCGGGCCGACCCACTTCCAGGGCGCCGCCGATGGGAGCTGCAGGCGCGGGCAATGCGGGCGGCAGAACCGTCCCCGGAGGAAGCGGGGGCGAGGCGCAACTCGCTATCAGGTATAGCCAGGGGATCAGGACTGCTCGACCCGGTTTCATGATCCTCCCTTTCTACATGCGCCAGGAGCAAAATTTCTTGACCTGTTCGCGGTTCCACCATACACTATATCGTGTGAGGAGGTTCCAATACAATAAATGGGAGGACTTATGCGCAGGTTGCCCTCGTGGCTTTTATCGCGGTTGACATTGTGCCTGGCGCTGACGATGGCGCTGTGGCTGGCGACCTCTTCCACCACGGCAGCCTCATCGCTCACGGTTGCCCCAGGCGCGCTAAGCTTTGTTGCGATTGAGGGGGGGGCAAATCCTCCGGGGCAGGTGATCGCCATTATCGCCTCCGGTCCCAATGCCGTGTCATGGTTCGCAACCGGCGGCGCATCGTGGCTCCAGGTGATGCCCTCCGCTGGAGAAGCGCCCGCTTCAGTGTTCGTCTCAGCCAATGTGGCTGGGATGGCAGCCGGGACGTACAGCGGGACCATTCTCATCACCGCGAGACAGGCCGGCATCGGCAGCCGCGTGGTGTCTGTCTCATTGACCGTAACGCCGCAAAGCGCACCCTCACAATAGCTGCCGCGCTCGCCTTGCTGCGCGCGCCCGCTCCAGGGGATTTGTTGACATCCGATACCTCGTGCGTGCGGCCGATCATTCCTGTCGTAGTTAATTAGCAGCCGCCTCTTTATCTCTCTGCGTGCCAGACAGTAGCAAATCATTTATTGACACTCCGCATGAGGATTCCAACAGCGCGTCCCGTTTATCAATAAGTTAGCGCATCATGCGGAGCCACGTCAATCGGAAAGATTTACGCCGGTACTGTTGGTCGCGGAGTGTAGGCACTCGGTATTCGTCCATTCCTCGCGCAGTCCTGATCTATTTATTGTTTGTGGACTCCGGCCGCTACTTGACAGAGCGTACAACGAACGGTATTGTTCTCATAGGGTACTCAGACGTCTACTGACCCATGAAGGGTGCTGATCATGAGCCAACGTGTCTCGCTCGCATCGGGCGTGCGAATCTGCCAGGATGTTCTCTCCCGCGATCTACAGGGCGAGGAAGTCATCCTTGACCTCAATACCGGGGTCTATTTCGGCCTGGACCAGGTAGGGACGCGAATCTGGCAATTGATCCGGGAGCATCGATCTCTTCAACAGGCTCTCGATTCTATGCTCCAAGAGTACGAGGTGACGAAAGCGCAATGCACGCACGATCTCCTTTGTTTCGTCACGCAGATGGCGGACAAAGGGTTGGTTGAGGTGCGTAATGGGGAGGATACATAAATTTTTCCGACTCCCGCCTGCTGAGCGCCGCATTCTCGCTCAAGCCTGGGGGTTTTTCCTTCTGGTTGATCTCGCCCTGCGAATCCTGCCGTTCACGCGGCTCCTCACCCTCTCTGAAAAAGTGTTCCTGAAGCGAAAAGAGGAACCTGCCGTGGTATTGGTCCCCTCTGCCGCACGTCTGGCCTGGTTGGTGGAGGTCGCTGAGCGATACGCCCCCGTCACAGCAACCTGCCTCAAAAAAGTCCTGGTCCTTTTCTGGCTTCTTGGGAGGCGAGGAATCCCAGCGGAGCTTCAAATCGGCGTCTCGCGTGACGAAGGAAGGCTCAAGGCCCACGCCTGGCTCGATCACGATGGACAGATCATTCTCGGCCGTCACGAAGGCGAACGCTACGAGCCCCTCCTCCCGACAGGTCGAACAGACATAGGGTAGAATGGCAAAAGGCCTAAACGCCGAGCGGATGAGGAAGCCATGATGGGCAGCGAGAACGACAGGTGCCCCCCGTGTAGCGGAACCAAGAGGCCCGGGAACACGACCTTTACAGTAGGCTTAGGCTTTGGGGTAGTCGTCGTGAGAAACGTCCCGGCGACGGTCTGCTCCCAGTGTGGGGCAGACTGGATTGTGGATGATGTGGCCGCACGAATTGAGGAGCTTGTAGACGACGCTAAAAAAAGCGCCTCCAGGTCGAAGTGATGTCCCTCGCGTAAGCGAACAGTGCTATGCAAAACTGTTTTCAAGAGATCTGCTTCGCAAAAGAAACTTGGCCCTTCCGGGTTTAGTGTGGGTAAAGATCCAGCCCTCTGCAGTGAAAGTAGATCGCTGTCTTAAAGTGTTCGACGTTACGGAACCCTCGCGCGGTCTTCTTGACCCACTGGATGGTGGTGTTCACGGCCTCCAGGCCGACGTTGGTGAGCCGGCGCTGGAGGTAGGTCAGGTCAACACTGCCTGCCAGAGGCAACCGAGTGAGTGAGGCGGCGTACTGGCGAGCCAGGTATTCAGACGCCGAACCTACAAATAAACCGCTATGGACTGCGGCTGAGTTCGAACAAAGGCGTACCAAGATGTATAACGGGAGTGCCAGCACTAAAGTGCCGCAGTTGGTTCGGCTTTACAGAAACGCGGACCGAGCGGTTGACCGGGCGCTTGGGCTGGCTCGAGTGATACACGAGGGAGTATGGCTAGGCTTGCTCAACCCAGCCGAGAGGGTGGCGGTGACCTTAACCTACTTCTCCCAATCAGAAATGTACCGGAGCCGAGAACACAACACGACTGTTGTTTATGAGTGGGAGCGGCGAGTGTTTGAAAGGTACTTCCGACCGGGCTGTAGCGTTCTGGTGGCGGCGGCGGGCGCGGGGCGGGAGATGCTGGCGCTGAGGCGTATGGGCTGCCAGGTGCACGGATTTGACTGCTGCGCGGAACTCGTTGAAGCCAGCCGAGGTCTGCTCAGTGAGGAGGGCATGGACTCGCAGGTGACGCTGTCGGCTCCGAACGAAGTTCCAACGAATCTGGCCCACTGCGAGGCGATCATTATCGGCTGGTGCGGGTATCATCATATCCCCGGCCGCGCGCGCAGGATCGGGTTTCTGAAACAATTGCGGAGATTGGTGGACGGCGGTGCGCCGATGCTTTTATCTTTCTTCACTCGGAGCGACTCAGGACGTTACGAAAAACTGGTGTGGCGGGTCGCACGTGCGACCCGGTTCTTGGGCGGATTCCGCGCGGAGCCGGTGGAGCTAGGTGACCGTCTCATGGTCTCTACCTCCGCGCACTGCTTCGAGAAGGAGGAGGTCGAATTAGAGTTAGCGGCCGGGGGATTCAGGTTAGCCTATTACTCGGATAAGGAGTATGGGCACGCGGTCGGAATTGCCGTGTGAGGCGAGCGCGCTTATTGTCTGCGCCCGCACGCCATACACGCGTGACGATGCAGAGCAACTTTGGGGGCCCATCGAGGAAGGGCCAGACTGGGGTTTTCTGACAGAGCTCGCGGACGGCACGGCCTGGTGCCCCAGGAGTGTTACCCATGTATGATAACTCTACCATCAAAAGCGGTACGGCATTGACCGGACAACACCATTTGTTGTCGCGTCACCCGCGCTGTGTGGATGAAAGGGACTGTGCTCGCTCGCGCCCTTTATTCTCACGCGCTTGTCAAAGGCCCCTGGTTCCATATAGGTTTTTGATATGAGCCAACAGGTTTCCCTCACATCGAGCGTGCGAATTCGCGACGACGTTCTCTCTCGCGACCTGCAAAGTGAGCAGGTGATCCTTGACCTCAATACGGGGATCTATTTCGGCCTGGATCCTGTGGGGACACGGATCTGGCAATTGATTCAGGAACATCAATCGCTTCAGAAGGTTCTCGATTCTATGCTCGAAGAGTACGAGGTGGCGGAAGCGGAATGTACGCACGATCTCCTTCATTTCGTCACGCAGATGGCGGACAGAGGGTTGGTTGAGGTGTACAATGACGGAAGTTCATAAGTTTTTTCAACTTCCGCCCAACGAGCGTCTTATCCTCGCCCAGGCTTGGGGGTTGTTCCTACTTACTGAACTCGCCCTGCGAGTGCTTCCGTTTACCCATCTTCTAAGCCTCTCGAGGAAGAAAAGTGTCCTGAAGCGAATGGGCAACCCTTCGCTCCCCCCCTTCGTATCTGTCCTTCGCTTGTCGCGGCTGGTGGAAGTCGCCGGCCGATACACCCACGCGAAAGTCATGTGCCTGAAAACAGCCCTTATCCTGTCTTGGCTCCTTGGCAGGAGAGGAATCTCGACGGAGCTTCGAATCGGCGTTACGCGTGAGAGTGGAAGCTTCAAGGCTCATGCCTGGCTCGATCACGATGGACACGTTATCCCCGGCCATCAGGAGGGCGAGCGTTATGAACTCCTTCTCGGCGCGTGACGGAAGCAGTTTGGCGGCGAGATGAGTGGCATTGCAGGAATGTATAATTTGGATGGCCACCCGGTTGACTCTGCACTTCCTGGGCGCATGATTCATGTATAGCTTATCGTGGCCTGGATATGATGAAAGGGCGAGAATTCCAAATATGGATGAGCGACATTCGCGAACAGGTCTCGACCCCATTGGTCGCGTCTTCACAATGGAGAACCACGACGACGCCTATCACATCTGGCGCGATGCAGGTGTGAAGCAGAGGGTGCTAATCCATATCGACGCCCATCACGACATGTGGTGGATTGCGGATGCCAACTCAATTACTATTGCAAATTTTGTATGCCAAGCCTTAAAGGACGACATCGCAAGAGAAATCTTTTGGGTTGTCCCAGATCCGACGTGGGAAACACCTCGAAGCCGCAGACCAATCCTTCGGCATGTAAGGAAAATCGTGGAGAGCTATCCAGGGGTTCGTCACGACTTGCAGGTGAAAACGAACCAGATTTCCACAGTCGTGCTCGGGAAACCGCTGACGATATGCCCCCTCTCTTCTCTGCCACGGATCGATGAAGGTGTTCTTCTTGACATCGATAGCGATTTTTTAATGATCCCCCGTGTTTCCTATCAAGAAAGCGATGAACACGGAGCGCTTCCGTGGTGCTGGCCCGAGGACCTGCTGGCTCGACTGCACGCATGCCACATTCGCGCAGACCTCGCGACGATCGCCTATTCTGTCGAGGGCGGCTACACTCCGTTGAAATGGAAGTATCTCGGGGATGAATTGGCGTTTCGCCTGAGGCGACCCGACCATTGCGGGGACGCCATCCGGGGAATGAGGCTGATTCGTGAAGCGGTCCTTGCAGCTCATCACGGCGACCTCGTTACTGCTGAAGCAAAGTATCACGAGGCCGGTCAACTTCTTCCCGACCTTCCCGCCCTCCACTATCATCTAGCCCATCTGTACGTTGAGATGGGCCGGATCGACGATGGGCAAAAGTCGTACCGACGGGCGCTAGCCCTAGACGTCTCCTACCGAACGGCCTATAATAGCGCCGGGCTCCATTACCACTTGGACGGATGTGCCCGGGCCGTCGAGCGAGAATATCGGCGGGCCCTGGCGCTTGATCCGGAGGATGCCTACGCTCATTGCGGCCTGGGGCGACTTGCCGCCCAGAGGAGACACTGGAACGAGGCTGAAGCGTTGCTCAGAAAGTCCCTGGCACTCGACGAGCACCTTATCAACGCCTATCGGACGCTAGGGGATGTCCTGGTCAAGCAAGGTCGTTGCGAGGAGGCGATCAGGGCCTACGAACAGTCTCTCAAATTGGCCTTAGCCGGCTACAAGCCCCTGAAGGGATCGATCGCGACTTATGCTAATAGCGATCACCGGGTGATTGACCAGGACCACGGCCGGATCCATGCCCGTCTAGCCCGTCTGTACGAGTTGAAAGGGTCTACCACCGAGGCGATCAACGGGTATCGAATCGGTATTGCAGGCGGGTACGACGGAGTTCTCCTCCGAAGCCGCCTTGCCCATCTCTTTCTGAAACAGGGCCACTGGCTCAGTGCTGTTGAAGAAACCTGGCAAGTGCTGAAGGTGCTTCCCGTTGACCTGAGGAAAGCTGGTCGCCGGTTTCTCCGTCACCTGCGACTGATCATCGAGGATGGACATCAAGCTCTACCTACTCACTGAGAAACAGAAATGAGCGGCATCGTCGGCATCTGGAATCTCGATGGGCACCCAGTCAACAAGACCGTGCTCATGGGGATGAGCGCCACGCTGGCTCACCGCGGGCCAGACGGGGAAGACTTGTGGGTCCAGGGGTCAGTGGGACTGGGCCACCGGATGCTCCATACCACGCCGGAATCGCTGTTGGAGAAGCAACCCTTAGTCGATGAGACGGGCAAGCTCTGCCTGACGCTGGACGGTCGAGTGGATAATCGGGAGGAACTGAGAGCGGCACTGGAGGCCAAGGGCGCAACACTTCGAACCGATACCGACGCCGAGCTGGTGCTGCGGGCGTACGAGGTGTGGGGCGAAGACTGCCCGCAACGCATCCTTGGAGACTTTGCCTTTGCAATCTGGGACGGGAGGAGTCGGCAGCTCTTCTGTGCCCGGGACATCCTGGGCATCAAGCCGTTTTACTACTACGCCGACGGCTGCAGGTTCCTTTTCGCTTCAGCGCTCCGGCCGCTCTTTGAAAATCCGGCTGTCCCGCGTGAACCGAACGAAGGGATGGTGGGAGAATATCTGGCTACTAACTTCACCAGCCAGCAGGAAACGTTGTATCGGGGCATCCTTCGGCTGCCGCCGGCGCAGTTCCTAATCGTCCAGCCCGATAAGATCCGGATGGCGCGGTACTGGGATGTTGATCCGGACAAAGCGATCCGGCATGGGAGCGATGACGCGTATGCCGAGGAGTTCCTGGAGATCTTCAAGCGAGCCGTTCGGTGCCGGCTGCGCAGCCACAGGCTGGTCGGGGCAGATTTAAGCGGAGGACTGGACTCCTCGTCCGTCGTCTGCGTGGCCCACTCGCTCTATCGCGAGGGCGTGGTGGCCAACCCCGGCTTGGAGACTTTTTCATTGCTCTTTCCGGGGCTGCCCTGCGACGAAAGCGCGTATATCCGGGACGTGACGCGGATGTGGGAGGTCAAGTCCAATGCGGTGGCGGCGGAAGAAACGGCCGCGTCGCGCTACGCGGAAGAAGTTACTCGCTACCATGATTGCTCAATCGCTCCCAATACCGTGATGCATGATCCTGCCATGATCCTGGCACAGGAAATGGGCGTCCGGGTCCTCCTCACGGGTCAGGGAAGTGATGAATGGTTAACGGGTGACTTTCTTCACCATGCTGATTTTTTGCGGAGGTGTAGGATTGCAGATCTGGTCCGCCAGGCTCGATTTGACTCGCAGGTCCTTTCCAATCTTGATCAGTCCGTGTCGCCGCTGTTCATGATTACCAGGTATGGCCTTTGGCCCTTTCTCCCGCGACCTGTACAGCGGGCGGTCAAGTGGGCTTTGCGCAGAGAGCCCAATGATGTCCCTCCCTGGATTGATCCCACGTTTGCGCGCCGGATCCAGTTAGCCGAGCGGTTCCGGAAAAAGGACTCGGCGGGGCGACAATTCCCCACCTTTGTTCAGGCGGAACTCAGTTCCGCCCTCACCTCCGGCGACTGGTGCTTCTCATACGAGTTCATTGAACGATACGGATCCTCGTTCGGTCTCGAGTATCGCCATCCTTTTCTCGATCGAAGGATGATCGAGTATGCTCTGGCCCTTCCCGAGGAACAGCGCTGGCGGCGAGATCACACGAAATTTGTCCTCCGTCAGGCGATGCAGGGTCTGTTGCCGGAGACGGTCCGACAGCGACGTACCAAAGGTAACTTCGCCTGGGTCTTCCTGCCGGCCCTGGCCGCCCAAGCGGATGAACGCTTCTTTGACTCCCTGAGCATTGCCGCGCAGGGCTGGGTGAACACGGATCCGCTCCGACCGATGTATCGACACATGGTGACGCGCTACGCCAGTGGCGCTGCAGACTGCTCTAAGTACATGTGGTCGCTGTGGATGATCTTTAACATCGAACTCTGGTTCAAGACGATCTTTCTGGGAGGTGTACTCGTTTCACCGCGCGTCGGTCGAGGGCAGGAGGCCGCCATCCAACCACCCATTTAATCCATCAAGCAAGGAGAAGACGTGATGAAACAGCGACAGGAGCGCGCAGCGTCCAAGCAACCAGAAGCAGGTCGGCAAGCGGCTGGGAAGAAGCGGTATGCCTCCCCTCGCCTCGTGGCATACGGCAGCCTGACAAAACTAACACAAACTTCTGGTAGAAGCGGTGGGGGCACTGACTCAAGCATGACCATGGTATGTATATAGCCACCAAGTGTTCTCGATCCCACTGCGGACGCGCTAGAGCATGTTAAGCATGTTAAAAAAGATAGGCGTTTGTCACCTGTTACCACAGTGGGGTAAGGAGGCTCGTACCGGCGGAGGAGATCTCTGTGTCGCTCGTAGTGGATGAGCATCGCGCATATCTCGCCGATCAAGCGCGAATGTCTGCCTTTTGCAAGGCGATCGGCGAAACCGTAAAGCCTGGCGATGTGGTCCTGGACCTGGGCTCGGGAACGGGAATCCTGGGGCTGTTTGCGTGCCGGGCCGGCGCTACACGGGTCTATTCGATCGAGGAAGGCGGAATGGTCGAGTTGGCCAGGGCAATCTGTCGGGCTAACGGTTTTCACGACCGGGTGACGTTCATCAAGGGCCTCTCGACGCGAGTAGAGCTCCCAGAACGGGTCGATGTGGTCGTGGCGGATCAAATCGGGCGGTTCGGCTTTGAGGCTGGTTTACCGGAATATTTTGATGATGCGCGGCGCCGCTTCCTGAAACCCGATGGGCGGCTGCTCCCCTCTTGTGTGGAGATGTGGGTCGCGCCGGTCGAGTGCCCGGAGATGTTTGCCCAGGTGGAGTTCTGGAATGACTCCCCCGCCGGGTTTGATTTTCGGCCGGCCCGGTCGTGGGCCGCAAACACAGGCTATCCGGTGAAGTTGCGTGCGGACCATCTCTTGAGCGATCCGGTTTCAGCCGCCTTGCTGGACCTCTCGATCACCATCCCGACACCATTGACTCTGGAAGCCTCCGTCCTGGCGACAAGAGCTGGTAATCTGCACGGGATCGGGGGGTGGTTTTCGGCACGGCTGTCGAACAGTGTCACCATGTCCAATTCTCCGCTGGCAACGCATTCCATTAATAGGAGGAATGTCTTCTTTCCGGTTGACCGGCCGGTGGGCCTGGAGAAGGGCGACCGTGTTCGGATCAAGATGCAGATTCTGCCGTCCGAACTGGTGATCACATGGGAGGTAGAGGTGTGGGGAATGGCTGACGCCAGGAAGGCCCGGTTCACGCATTCTACGTTCCACGGTATGCTCATTTGCAAGGAGGATCTCGAACGGACTCAGCCTCACTTTATCCCGAAGCTCTCGCCGTGGGGAGACGCTCGTCGTTCTATCTTGAATCTGTGCGATAGTCAGCGAACCCTTGCGGAGATCGAGCAGGAGATCTACAGTCATTATCCCGAACTCTTTCGCTCACTGGGCGAGGCTGCGGCCTTTGTGGCCGAAGTCATCACGAGGTATTCGCTCTGACCATGCGGGGTAATCGAAACGGAGATGAGCGGCGATCGCTCCACGCCTATCGGCTATATGGTGTCTGCGTCAGAAGCCAATGGCGGCTTCCGTATCCTGACTGCACAGAAACCAATCATTCAGCCATTGAACTCGTCGAGGAGCCACCTACGTTCTTTGAGGGAGCGGCGCAGGAAGCCGCCGGCCAGCCAAACGCCGCAGAGTGGGCCCAGTACGTACACCTCCGCGATGACGCTTACTATCTGAGATGGTCCGAACTCTTTGAGTTTCTGGTTTCTGCCGATGGTTGCCGAATCGCAGGACGCCCGCTCACCCATGTCGCCTTCGAAGCATTTCATACCTACCTTCTGGGGGCGGTGCTCTCCTTTTCCTTGATCAAACGAGGACTGGACCCGCTGCATGCGACCACCGTTGTTATCGATGGAGGAGCGGTAGGCTTTCTTGGCGATACCGGTTATGGAAAATCGAGCCTTGGCGGGGCCTTCATCCAGGCAGGGTATCCCGTGCTGACCGATGACCTGCTCCTGCTGAGGGAAGGGAAGCATGGGTTTTCTGCTTCCCCTGGCCCGCCTCGGATCAAGCTCTATCCCAGGATTGCCAGGAAGCTGCTCGGCGAGTACGCCACGGGGGTCCCGATGAATCCTTTGACGCGCAAGCTCATCATTCCTTTGGGCCGCGATCAGGTACACCAGGCGCCTGTCGCCTTGAAGGCACTCTATCTGCTCCCGCGGCCGTCGGCGCCCGCACGACGCAAGCGAGTCACCGTCCGGCGCGTGTCCCAGCATAGCGCCTTCCTGGCCTTGCTCAAAAGCGCCTTCAACACGGAGATCATCGACTCGGAACGGCTCAGGCGTCAGTTTCTCTTATGCACTCGGATTGCGTCCACAGTTCCAGTGAAGTTGCTCTCATACCCCAGAAGCCTCGCGTCGCTCCCCTCAGTTCGTGAGGCGATCCTCGCAGACCTCAATAAAGCATGAGTGAAGCAGCAATTGTCGTTCATCACCTCACAAAGCGGTTCCCCGTGAGGAGGCGGTTAGGGGAGATGGTCCGCCGACCCTTTCGCTGCCGCTGGGCGACAGCGGTCGATGACCTGAACCTTGAAGTCAGGCGGGGTGAGGTTTTCGGACTGCTCGGGCCGAACGGGGCCGGTAAAACGACCCTCCTGAAAATCCTCTGCACCTTGCTCCTCCCAACCGAGGGGAGGGCTGCCGTGAACGGGCACGACGTGGTCGAGGCGCCTCAAAGAGTCCGGCAGGCTGTGGGCTATTGCCTGGAGACGGACCGGAGCTTTTACTACCGCCTCACCGGTTTTCAGAATCTTAAGTTTTTTGCGACCCTCAACAATATTGGCTTGCGGGAGGCGACCACCCGGATCGCGGAGGTCCTGGAGATGGTGGAACTGGATGGGGCGGCTACTACCCCGTTTATGACCTACTCGAAGGGGATGCAGCAGAAGCTTGGCCTGGCTCGTGCCCTCCTGACCGATCCCCCAGTCCTCCTTCTGGACGAACCCACCAAGAGCCTGGACCCTGGCGCTGCGGCAGAGTTCCGGCGCTTCCTCAGGGGTACACTGGCGGAGGGGCTCGGGAAGACGGCCCTTTTGGTGACTCACAGCCTCGAAGAAGCCCGCGAATGCTGCGACCGAGTGGCCATCGTGGATCAGGGAAAGATTGGCTTTCAGGGTCCCTGGTTCGAGGTCCATAGGTTCATCCAGGCTCACGGGTTTCCCGGCCACTCTCTGCTTGGTGTCGGGTGAATAAGCCCCTCGCGTTCCTAAAGCGGGATCTCCTCATCGAGGCGAGCTATCGGTTTTCTTTTCTCATTCAGATAGTCTCGGTTCTCTTCTCTATCGCTTCGTACTATTTTCTCGCCCGCTTCATTGGAGGTTGGGCCGTCCCTGGGCTGGACGTCTATGGGGGGGACTACTTCACCTTCGTCCTGGTTGGCGTGGCCTTGCATGACTACCTTGCGACCTCGCTGGACGCGTTTTCCCGCAGCATCCGCGAGTCCCAGTTGGCCGGGACCCTGGAGGCCCTCATGTCGACTCAGACCTCCGTCCCCACAATCATTCTGTTATCCGCCGCCTATCCGTTCCTCTGGACATCCCTAACCGTGGTCCTCTACCTTGCGCTCGGAGTTGGGCTTTTTGGCGTACGTCTGAGCTCGGGGAACTGGGCAGCGGCCGCATTGATCCTGATGCTGGGAGTCGTAGTGTTCAGCGCTCTGGGTATCCTCTCGGCCAGCTTCATCATGGTCTTCAAACGCGGGAGCCCTATCGCCTGGCTTCTTGGAGGGCTCTCCTGGCTGCTTGGCGGAGTCCTCTACCCGGTCACGATCCTCCCGGATTGGCTTCGGCGGATTTCCGCGCTGATGCCGATCACCTATGCTATCGAGGGGATGCGGGCGGCTCTGCTGCGGGCCGCTCCCTGGTCTGAGGTCTGGCCCAGTGTCATTCCACTGCTCCTGTTTGCGTTTGCCCTCCTCCCTTTGAGCCTCCTGAGCTTTCAGTATGCGACTAGATATAGCCGGATTGCGGGAACCCTCCATCAGTATTGAGGGCTGACGTGGTTCACCCCTTCCTCATGGGCCTCCTTCGAGGCACACAATTGGAAGCCCTCGCGCCGCCATCGCCCGAGGACCAGGCGTGGGAGGAGATTATCAGGGATGCCACCCAACAGGGACTGCTGCCCATCCTTTACCGATGGCTCAAGACATCTGACTCCCGCTACCTGCCGTCTGCTCTGAGGCTGGACCAGATCAAAGAAGGCGTCGTAGGTGTGGCTGCGCGGAACGTGGTGCTGGCGCAAGAACTGGTCTCCATCCTTCAGGCGTTCCAGGTCAGACAGGTGGCCTGCGTGCCTGTGCGTGGTCTGGCCTTGGCGGAACTGCTCTACGGGGACATCACAGCCCGTCCAATGGGGGACATTGATCTTCTTGTACGCAAGGAGGATCTGTCTAAGGTTGCTGAGGTCCTGAAGGGTTTGGAGTTCCAGGAAATGGACCGACGACCCGGGTTCGCCTCAGCTTTCTCTTACACACTTGAGTTCTTTAAAGACCGACACGGCGGGGTCATTGTGGAGCCTCACTGGTCGATCGCTTACCCCCCGTTTGCTGATAGGGTGGATATGGAAGCAGTATGGGAGCGGTGTGTGCGGGGGCGGGTGGTTGACGTGGATACATGGCTTCTGAGTCGTGAGGACCTGCTCGTGCACCTCTGCTGCCATCTGATCCATCGCGGTGAGAGTGCGTCGCTGCTCTGGCTCTATGAAATTGATCGCCTTCTCCGACAAGAGAAGGCCACACGTGATTGGCCGCAGGTAATATCGCTCGCTCAAGAGACGGGCTTGGCACTGTTTGTTGTGGAGGTCTTGGGAAAGGTCAAGGGGCTCTTTGATTCCCCGATTCCCGATGACGTGTTATCACAACTCAGAGCCCAGCGCAGGCCTCAACCCGCACGAGCAGTCGAAAGTCAATTGGCGCGCCTGCTGATGGGGGAATCGCGCTTAGATGGCGGGGAGAGCTTTGCCATGCTCTTCACAATCAAGGGGATGCGAGCCAAGTTGCGCTATGCTGTTGCTATCCTGTTTCCCTCCCCAGAATTCATGCGCCTTCAATATGGACTGTCCACTCGATGGCAGCTTCCCCTCGCCTATCTTACCCGATTCTTTCACCTGTCCTGGGAAGGGTTGAAGGGGGTCGTCGGCCTGTTCCTCTCACGCAGGACGCCTCGGCAGCGGCTGTTCTGAGTGCGGTGCTACTCCGTTCGCGGTTGCTGCGTGGCGGGTCCGATGATGTGCAGGAGGATCTCTTTGGACAGATCGAGCAGCCTGGGCTGAGGAAGTTTTTCGCCGGACGCATCGGACCAGACCTCGAGGACCGGGCGAAGCGGATTGGCCTTGTTGGTGGCAACGACCCGACAGATCTCTTTGGTGCTCAGACGAACCCAGCTTCCCACTGGGTAGCTTGATAAGCCGTTGATCAGCGCCCGTAAGACCACATGGCTGAAGTGCTCCCGCTCGGTGCGCAGGATCTGCTTGACAATCTCAAATGGCGCGAAGGCGTCGCGGTACGGACGCGCATGCGCCATCGCCTCATAGATCTCGCAGATGCCGATGATCTTGGCATCCTTGTGAATCTGGTCGCCTCTCAACCCCTTGGGGTAACCTGTGCCGTCTTCTCGTTCGTGATGCTGGGCGGCGACCTCCGCCAACCATTCCCAGGTCGGTCCAAGACTGCGCAGGATCTCATAGCTGTGGATCGGATGCGCCTGAATTATAGCGTGCTCGCCTTTGGAAAGCAGTCCCGACTTGGTCAGGAGGACCTCGGGACACCGGGTCATTCCGATGTTGTGGAGCATGCCGGCGAGGGCAAGCTTTGTGAGCTTGGCCAGCGGGTAATCTAAGACGTTCCCGAGCTTCAACGCGTAGATGGCGACGTTCAGACTCTGACGGACAAGGTCGTACGTTTCACCATTGGCGTCGAGGGTCCGCAGCATGAAGGTCTCGCATCGCACAAACGATTCTGTTGATGCCCGTTGCAGGTTCTCCTTGGCTGCGGCCTTGGCCAACTGCTCCGCCATGTCTGCCACCGGCGCGATGGCAATAGGCTCGCCCCGGCTCGCGGCGTTGAACACCGTCCTCAGGCACGCCTCCGCCTCGTCGTACAGGTCACGGGCGCCGGAATACTTTCGCGCAAAAATGGTCGGCTCTGCCGGGGGAGCAGCAACCGTTGTCAGCGGGACCTTCCAGGCTTCTTGTGAGGGGGCAGAGGTCTCCTTGCTGCGGTCGGATTCAGGCTCGGTTGCGCCTTTTTCCTGAGCCGACTTTTGCGCGGGAGCGGTGGTCTTCTTCGCCTTTTGTTGAGCCCGAATCAGATCGACCATTCGCATGGCGTTACTTCCGCTCCTCAACATACCCCTGCAAACGCGGTATGCACGATCTTCTCGTCGATCAGTGTGGCTTTCTCCTGGAATCCGACCAGGAGGCTGAGATCGCAGAGGCTGTTGATCCTCCGGGGAATTCCCTCCGTAAGATGATAGATCTCTTGGGTTGCCTCTTCCGAGAAGAGATCCCGTTGGGCCCCGGCCTTCTTGCTTCGGAAAGCAATGTACTCAACGGTTTCCTTCTGCGTCAGGGGGAGCAAACAGTATTTGATGGCGATGCGCTGATTAAGCGCAGGAACTTGCTTAATCTTCTCCTCGAGATCGAGCTGGCCGATCAGGACAAGGGTCAGCAGAAACCGGTCGTTGAGCTGGAAGTTCAGGAGCAGGCGCACTTCCTCCAGGATCCCCTTTTTTTCCATGACGAGGTGAGCCTCATCAATAATCACGACGGTATCTTTTCCGCTCTGGTAGTTGGTAATCATCCGGCGATTAATCGCGTGCAGCGCGTCCACCCTCTGGTTGATACGGTTGTCCTTGTCGCCCTCAAACTGATAGATGATCTCCCTGAGGAACTGCACCGGGGAGAGGATCGGCGAGGTGACCACAGCCACATCATATCGTTGGGGGGACAACTCCTTGACGAGCGTTCGACTGACTAGGGTCTTGCCGCACCCGATGTCCCCGGTCAGCATCGCAGCCCCCCTCCGGCCCTGGATGACATAGAGCAGGCGCATGAGGGCCTCTTCATGTTTGGTGGAGGGGAACAGGAAGTCCGGATCGGGGACGTTGATGAACGGCTCTTTTACTAGCCCCCAATACTCTAGCAACATCTTATGTGCGACCCGGCCGTCCGATCATACGCTAAGCTCCGAGGCCGCCTTTCGCACCATCGGCCCGTCAATGATAGACCGCTTGGTCTCAAAACCGTGCAGCAAGCAGAGATCGGCCACATTGTTAATGCTCCTTGGGATACCACGACTGTACTGCCAGATCAGTTGAAACGCCTCCGGAGAAAAGATCTCGCGCTTGCCTCCGGTCACCTGAAGGCGATGCTGCATATACTTTTGCGTCTCCATCGGGTCAAGTGGTCCCATATGGTACCGGATAGCAATCCGCTGGTCGAGCTGGCGGTTGCGCCCGACCCGATCTATGAGTTCTGACTGACCCACGAGGATCAGGGTCATGAGAAAGCGCTCGTTGAGCTGCAAGTTCAGGCTCTGTCGGAGCTCTTCGAACACATCGTTGTCGCGGATGGCTTGGGCCTCATCCACGATCAGGATCGTTTCCACCCCGGCGGCGAGGTTTTCGGAGCAATGAGAGGTCAGGGCCTTCCATGCTCGGCCCCTCGTCCTGCCTGGCTCCTTAATCCCGAACTGATTGTTAATCTCCTGAAGAAAGTCATCTCGGGGCAGGTCGGGATGCGTGATCAGGGCTATATCATACTTTGTTTCGGGTAAATGGTTCATAAACGCCCGGATTAGGGTGGTCTTGCCGCATCCGATCTCTCCCGTCAGCATGCCGGCTCCCTTCCCCTGCTCTACGGCATAGAGGAGTTGCTTCAGGGCTTGCTGGTGCATTTCCGAAGGGAAGTAGAAGTTCGGGTCTGGAACATTCTGGAAGGGAAGCATTGAGAGGCCCCAGTACTGTTCGTACAAGCGTCACCCCCTCTATGAGAGATTCTAGGGCCCCTTGGGCCTAACCCCAAAACTCCTGTGCCCCCGGTTGGCCGCTCACAAGGCGAACGAACTTTTCCCTCTCTTCTGCGTCCAATTTTTCAGTCGGATATACATGTAACTTCGAGACGTTGGACGCCCAAAGCACAACCTTCATCTACATATACCTATAAATTCCTACCGCGAATTCTCTGCTTTTGTCAACTAAATAGTGATTCCTGCGGTAGTAAAGTAATTCTGTCAGGGGTTCATGGCCATGTGATTATGCCAGGGTATAGAGACCATAACTCTCACCATGAAAGAGCAGCAGTGAGTTGCGGTCATTAAGCGCGTGTTCCAAGGGGAACTGACGATGGCAGGCGGTCATGGTGCTTGGGATCTCCGAGCGCCAGAGCTTTAGGCTGAAGGCCAGGATCCGAAAGGAGGGAGTGGCAGGCATCATCCATGGCAATCGCGGTCACCGCTCACCCTTCGTTTCATGGGCTCATAAGGCCGTCGAGGTGCACGTGCACGACCGTCTCGCGCGCTTCGACGCACACACGACTCGCACAGTTGGCGTATATCGGACGAACGGGCGACGGGAGGTCGTGAGCTCTATGGGCCTGACACCACGACCACTAAATAGTAATCCGCAGAGTTGTTGGCGGATTATCCCTTGGGTCAAAAAGCCGATCTTCTTTTCCTGAGGATGGAACCGTCATCACAACGTCTGTTAGTATTTCGGACTCCCACCTCTATTTTTTTCTTGCAATTCTGTCAAAACGCGATATAAGGCATTTGAACAAAGGCGCCCGGGGAGGTGAATATCGAATCAACAATTTTGCGAGGGGGGTAGATCGTTGCAAGCACTCGGGAAACACCTGTTGGTGGAACTACACGGCTGTAACCCGGAGCTGCTGAAAAAAGCTGAAGTGGTCAAGGAGATCCTGGTTTGCGCGGCGAATGCCTGCAAGGCCACCATCGTAGATACCTCCTTCCACGAGTTCAATCCTTTCGGTGTGAGCGGCGTGGTGGTGATCGCCGAATCCCATATCTCAATTCACACCTGGCCCGAATATCGATATGCGGCGGTTGACATTTTTACCTGTGGAGATGTCATCAAGCCTGATGTGGCGGTGGAATATATCGCCACCCGGTTTCAGTGCAAAAAACCGTCGGTCGTCGAGATGCGGCGGGGCATCATTCCTGGTCATCACGGGAAGCTTACCCACAAATTGAGTTCGTCTATGGAGAAGGCTGCCGATGCCGATCAAGAACTTTCGCTGGTTCATTGACGCTCTGAGCCCGGAGGAGGGGCACCTGCACGGAATTCGACGAGTGTTGTTCTCCACTCAGACCCTCTTTCAGCCTTTCGACATCATAGAACTCGGCAGCTACGGGAAGGCCCTCATTCGTGGCAGATGTCAGCTATGACGGACAGAGTTTTTCCTTGTCCGTCATTGGTCACTAGGACACCCCCGCACGCTTCGAATTCGCCTCTTAACGTATTTCGTTTTTGCCCTCCGGCATATTGCCCCCACGTGGCACTTCCGGGTTCGTCTGTCTTCTTCCTTCCAGACCAGGGCGACAAGGATGACCTTCGCGTCATATAGCGACATTTGGCGGAACCTCCAGTCCGGTCGCTTTGACGTCGCCGCTCAGGTCGCATAAGCCTTGTTGACTTTCAGGAGAGTATCACCGCTGCGATTGCCAGCGATACAAGCTGACGCATGATCTAAACGGTCATTATTTTTGTTCTCGTGGTTGGAATAATCATGTCTGCTGTGTTGAAACGCCGGAGGGAATGGCATGCCGATTCAAGATCACCAGTTACTGATTGAGGCGTTTAGCCCACACGAGGGCCATGTGCATGGCGTGACCGGCGTGATCGCTACGAGCCGGTCCCCATACCAGACTATCGAGTTCGTCGAGCTTGGGAGCTATGGGAAGGCGCTTATCCTGGATGGGAAGGTGCAGTCAACGATGTTAGATGAGTTCATCTATCACGAGAGCATCGTCCATCCGGCCATGCTCTGTCACCCAGCGCCGCGACGGGTCTTCGTCGTAGGAGGAGGGGAAGGCGCTCCTCTTCGAGAGATTCTCAAGCATCGAAGCGTGGAAAGCGTGCTCTTGGTAGATATCGATAGTGAGGTCGTGGAACTGTGCCGGCGCCACCTTCCAGAGATGAGCGCTGGAGCATTTGAGGATGAACGGGTTCGGGTCGAGTTTAGGGACGCCAGAGCCTTCCTGGAATCTTCGGACCAGACATTCGATGTGATGATCATCGACATCTCGGAACCTGTAGAAGAGGGCCCAGCGTATCTTCTGTTTACTCAAGAGTTCTATAAGATAGTGTTCAATCGACTCACCGAGCAGGGCGCGCTCGCCGTCCAGGCGGGAACGATCAGCCTCTCCGGTTTGGAATGTTTTGCCGCCGTACATGCTACGCTCCAGAGCGTTTTTCCCGTCGTCGCGCCCTACTTCGCGGACATCCCGTCCTTCGGCAGGCCATGGGGGTTCATCTTGGCCGGCAAAGGAACGCATCCTGCTCAGTTCAGCCGGGACGACATTGACCGTGCCATTCGGTCCAAGATGCACGGTACATTACGGTACTATGATGGTGAAACGCACACCATGAGCTTCTCACTTCCGAAACATGTAAGAGAGCGCTTGGCCATGGAAAAGCAGATTATCGAGGACAACCATCCTCTGTTCACATTCCGATAGGGGCGCAATAGTGGCCGCTGACGCGGATCGCCAACGCAGAACTCCCCTCTTCGATGCGATGGTCAACCTCGCGGAGAGTCGCAAGGTCTCTTTCCATACCCCGGGGCATAAGAGCGGCAAGGGCATCTCGACGCGCTTTCGAAAGTTCGTCGGCCCTAAGATCTTTACCATCGACCTGACCACGCTCGATGAGGTCGATTGCCTCCAGCGGCCGGTGGGGGTCATCAAGGAGGCCCAGGAGCTGGCTGCCGAGGCGTATGGGGCCGACCATTCTTTCTTCCTGATCAATGGGACGACTGGCGGCAATCATGCGATGATTCTGTCCGCCGCGAGCCCCGGAGATGAGATCCTCGTCGCGAGGAATGCACACAAATCGATCCTGACCGGGATCATTCTGAGCGGCGCGATACCGCGGTTCTTCCTGCCGGCCTTCGATCAGGAGTTGGGCATGCTGCTCAACGTGACGGTTGAGGAGGTGGAGCGCACCATGGTGCAATACCCGAAGGCCAAGCTCATCTCCCTCACCAGCCCCAATTACTACGGGGTGGCGGCCGACTTGCGCGCTATTGTTGCCTTGGCCAAACGCCAGGGAATTCTGATCCTGATGGATGAGGCCCACGGTCCCCACCTCCATTTCCACCCGGGGCTGCCCACGTCGGCCCTCGACGCCGGCGTGGATCTTTGCGTCCAGTCTACTCATAAGATCTTGGGGGGGATGACTCAGTCCTCCATGCTGCATCTGAAGGGTCCTGCTGTCGATTACCCAAGAGTTGTGAAGCTGTTGCTGCTCCTTCAAAGTACCAGCCCCTCCTACATTCTGATGGCCTCATTGGATCTGGCCAGAATGCAGATGGCGACCGAAGGGGAGAAACTCTTAAGCAAGGCCATCGATCTGGCGCAAGACGCGAGAGACCGCATTAATAAGCTTCCCGGTCTGTCCTGCTTTGGTGAGGCGGATCTGCGCGGCAGTAATTTCTTCCTGGATGTGACGAAACTCACCATCTGTGTCAAGGAACTCGGCCTCAGCGGGTTCGAGGCCTCTGCCATCCTGAATACCGAATTCGGCATTCAGGTCGAGATGGCCGACCTGCTCAATATCCTGGTGATCGTCAGTATCGGGGACAGAAAGGACGACCTGGATCGACTGGTGACGGCGCTGGACAGTCTGGTGGGGCGCGGCACCCGCTCCCGGGATCGGCGCGCCATCCCCTCCCTGCTTCCGCCCTTGGGCCAGCAGTTCCATCTGTCTCCGCGGGACGCCTTCTTTGCCCCCTCGGAGTATCTGCCGCTGACGAAGGCGGAGGGGCGCATCAGTGCTGACATCGTGACCATTTATCCCCCGGGGGTGCCTGTTCTTGTGCCCGGCGAAGAGGTAGAATCTTCAGCCATCGATTACCTGCGCTCGCTCGCCTCCTATGGCGCGAGGATCGACGGGGTCCTGGAACTGGATGAACCTCAGATTCGCGTCCTGCGTGATTAAGCTTGCCCTCTCAAACTTTTCCATTGCTTTTTCACGACCTTTTCCGTATATTTTGCCGTCCGATTTTTCCTGAGGCGTCGCCTTTCATTGAAGGGACGAGCAACACATCATGAATAAAAGCGTGACATGGAAGTTCCTCTCCCTTCTGCTGGTGACGGTCATAGCCGGTTACTACCTCTTTCCCACGCTATCCGGCCGGTCGTCACTCCCCTCGCTATTGCCGCCGTTGCTTCCACGGGCTGAGCGACTCAATCTTGGCCTCGACCTGCAGGGGGGGATGCACCTGGTGCTGGAGGTTGTGACCGAGAAGGCGGTAGAAAATACCGTTGACCGGCTGATTGCCGAATTACGTCGGGAAACCGAGAAGGAGAAGATCCTCGTCGAGCAGATGACTCGCGAGGGAAACGACCGGATCAGGATCAGGCTTCAGGCGAAGGAGGGTCTGGAGGGCTTGCGCCGAATCCTGAAGAGCTATAGCAACCTACAACAGTCCGGTGGTGCTGATCCGGCTGAACTCACACTGAGCCTCACATCGAGCGAAGTAAAGCGGATCCAGGAGTCCGCCCTCCGACAAAGCCTGGAAACCATCCGGAATCGCGTCGATCAGTTCGGCGTATCCGAGCCTCACATCGTACAGGAAGGGGACCGGCGGATCGTAGTTCAGCTCCCAGGCATCAAGGAGCCGCAGCGGGCGATCAATCTGATCGGCAAGACCGCCCTTCTGGAGTTTAAGCTGGTGGCGGAGGATGCCAATATTGCTGAGGCAGTGGCGGGAAAGGTCCCGGAGGGCGACGAGCTTCTCTACGTACGTCGTATGGAGGAGGGGGAAAAGGTCAGCAAGACCCCCCTTGTCGTGCAGAAGCGGGCCATCTTGACGGGTGATCTGCTCACCTCGGCTCAGGTGCAGATCGATAGCCAGACCAATGCGCCGGTGGTCTCGATAGCCTTTGATCAGGAGGGCACCCGTCTCTTTGGCGAGGCCACGGCGGCCAACGTCGGCCGACGCCTGGCCATCGTTCTGGATGACACCATCTATTCGGCGCCGGCCATCAGGGAGAAGATCCCAGGCGGCAAGGCCCAGATCTCCGGAAGCTTCACCATGGAGGAGGCCAGGGACCTGGCGATCGTGCTGCGAGCCGGCGCGCTTCCTGCGCCTGTCAATATCATTTCGAATCTGACGGTTGGCCCATCCTTGGGTCTGGACTCCATTGAAAAGGGTGTGCGGGCTGCGATTCTGGGCGGCGTCCTCGTCATTGCCTTCATGGCAATCTACTACAGGTTGTCTGGTGTCATCGCGAATTTTGCGCTGCTCTTGAATCTTATCTGGTTGGTGGGAGCGCTGGCCAGCCTCAGGGCGACGCTGACGCTGCCTGGTATTGCGGGCATCATCCTTGGGATCGGGATGGCGGTAGACTCGAACGTGTTGATCCTGGAGCGGATCCGTGAAGAGCTCCGATTAGGCAAGGCAGTCCGGTCGGCCATCGACGGTGGCTACGATAAAGCATTCCTCACCATTATCGACTCCCACGTGACGACGCTGATTACCGCGTTTGCATTGTTTTTGTTTGGGACGGGGCCGGTGAAAGGGTTCGCGGTCACCCTGAGCCTCGGGGTGATCTTCAACTTGGTGACCGCCTTGACGGGGACCAGGGTGATCTACGATTGGATGACTCGGCGGTGGCACCTGAAAACACTTAGTATCTAAGGATGTTGATGGTTCATAGTTGAGAGTTCGTGGGTAGAAAATCTCTGAACTATGAACTGTGAACAATAAACTTGCTATGATTGAGATTCTCGGTAAGACAACGATCGATTTTGTCTCTTGGCGGAGGATTGCGTTCGCAGTTTCCACTGTTCTCTGCCTCCTGGGAGTTGTCGCGATCGTTCAGATCGGGCGAGGCGCGGCGAATCTCGGGATTGACTTTGCCGGCGGTACCTCTGTTCAGCTTAAATTCAGTAAGCCGGTGGATCTTGGCCAAGTCCGGACGCTGCTGACGGAGAGCGGCCTGAAGGACAGTGAGCCCCAGCAATTTGCCGGTGGAGACCGCATCATGGTTCGCTTGAAGCGGGCGGAGGGCAGCCAGGCAGGAATGGCTCAGCGGGTACAGGATATCTTTTCGAAAGGATTGCCTGATAATCCGTTTGTGGTGGAGGGGACGAACGAGGTCGGGCCGGCCATCGGGAAGGATCTTCAAAAAGCCGCTCTGTGGGCCATCGCCATTTCCATGCTCGGCATCATCGCTTATATCGCCTGGCGCTTTGAGTTCAAGTTCGGGGTGGCAGCGGCCATCGCCACCCTACATGATATCCTAGCTGTTCTGGGGTTTTTTTATGTGTTAAACGCGGAGATCACCCTCCTCATTGTCACCGCCTTGCTTACCCTCGCCGGCTATTCGTTGACAGATACCGTGGTGGTCTTCGACCGAATCCGTGAGAATCTTCGAGGCCGACGGAAAGAATCGCTGGGAGACGTCATCAACATGAGCATCAATGAGGTCTTGAGCCGGACTATCGTGACGTCGCTCACGGTCCTCCTGGTCTTACTCGCCCTCTTCATACTGGGTGGGGAGGTGCTCCATGATTTTTCCCTTGCGCTGATCGCCGGTGTCTGCATTGGTACCTACTCTTCCTGGTTTGTCGCCTCCCCCATTGTGTATGAGTGGCGTACGTGGGAGCGAGCCAAACTGAAAGCTCCCCCCGCCAAGGCTAAAGCCAAGGGATAAGCGGTAGTCGCAGATCCCCCGGTGCGGGGGTCGTTTCGACTTTTCCCTTGACAACTCAACTCGCCATAAGGTAGTACCTCCAATAAGATAGGGATTGGTGCGATACAGTTGTCAGCTTCACGCGCCAGGATTCGCGTTTCACGTAAGAGCCCTGCGAATGTTGAAAATGACACCTGAAACCCGGAATATGGAACCTGGAACCTCTCATTCGTATCGAGACATCGCCGAGGCGGTATTCCGTGAGAGCGCCGGGCTCCAGCTTGCCTTCCTGGAAGGCCACCTGGACCTGGTGGTCCGAACGGCGGTAACCATTGCGGGGGTCCTGCGGGCCGGACGGAAGATCCTGGTCTTCGGTAACGGCGGAAGTGCCGCCGACGCCCAGCATCTCGCCGGCGAGCTTGTGAACCATTTCCTGCTCGATCGGCCTGCGCTGCCTGCTATCGCCCTGACGACCGACGGTTCTATTCTGACCAGCATCAGTAATGATCGGGAGTTCGCTCAGGTCTTTGCCCGCCAGATTGAAGCCTTGGGCTCTGCCGGCGATGTTGCTATCGGGATCAGCACGAGCGGTCAATCTCCCAGTGTCGTGTGCGGGATAGAAACGGCAGGCAAGATGCAGCTCTGTACCGTCGCGTTCACCGGCGGGGATGGGGGAAAGCTCGCCGGGCTGGCAGACTATGCATTCGTGGTCCCCTCCCAATCAACACCCAGGATCCAGGAGGTCCACGCGACACTCGGTCACGCCCTCTGTCAACTGGTTGAGACCGAGCTGTTCGGCACATCGTAGGTAAGGAGGAGCCCGTGGAAAGAGGGAAGAGATGGATTGCTCTTGTCGCGTTCAGTATCTTCCTTGCCGCCAGTATGCCGGTCTGGGCGAGGTCTTCGCGTCCCGCAAGGAGTCGAGAAGATCTTACCCTCCCGTCGACATCGGAACTGTCCGTACAGCACGCGCAAACAGGTCATCCCGCGGACCCGCCTGTGCCGACACGGCAGACAGGACGCTGGAGCGCCACCTCTGATCTCGGCTGGTTTCTGACCGATCCTGATCAGTTGAGTGCAGCGTCAGCGATCCTGATGGATGCCGATACAGGCGCGATCCTGTTTGCCAGACATCACATGGAGCAGCGTTCCCCGGCCAGCACAACAAAGATCATGACGGCGCTCCTCATCCTGGAGGAGGGGCGGCTTGATGACAAGGTGGTGATCAGTGAACGAGCGGCTGCCGTTACGGGAACCGGATTGGGACTGAGACGCGGCCAGCGAGTTGTACTCAGAGACCTGTTGTGGGCGATCCTGCTCAAATCCGCGAATGATGCCGCATTGGCGGCGGCCGAGCACGTCGGTGGGAGCGAAGAGGGATTTGTCGAGAAGATGAATGCAAAGGCAAACTCTCTCGGGATGCAGGGAACCCATTTCGCCAATCCTCACGGGCTTGACAACCCGGATCACTACTCGACCGCCCATGACTTAGCGATTCTCGCCCGCCAGGCCTTACGTAATCCGACATTCGCCCGCATGGTGCAGACCCGAGAGGCTCGGCTCGCTATCCTGACGGGGCGGAACGGAAAGGTGGTAAAGCGGAAGGAGCTTCGAACGCACAATCAACTTCTCGGGCAGTTCTTCGGTGCGGACGGCGTCAAGACCGGCTATACCGAACGGGCCGGTCGCTGCCTTGTGGCGTCGGCCACGCGGGGCGATCATCGACTGATCGCTGTACTGCTCAACGATTCCCGTCGATGGGCCGAGGCCGCAGCGCTGCTGGAGTATGGTTTTGCCGCCCTCGGCGGCGTGGCGCCTAGCCTTGGTGTTTCCGATGGGGGCTCCGCCGACACGCCGAAAGGCGAAGGGGGTTAACACCGCCTCCTCGCCGTTTGCCTGCCACTTGCCTTTCTCTAGGGTATAGGGTATAGCGTATAGGGTATAGGACAAAGTAACGCCGGGGTTTCCCTCAACCCTCTACCCTAGGCCCTCAACCCTCCACCCTAACCCCTATACCCTATGCCTTTCTGCTGAGGGGTGTCGGATAATGGCAAATATTGAGGGACGCCTTCAAGAGCGGGATGCCTGGTTAGCACTCGGTCTGATCCCCGATGTTGGCGCGGCGACGTTTCACCGCCTGGTCCAGGCGCTCGGGTCAGCCGAAGCCGTACTCGGGGCAAAGGCCGAGGCGCTCGAGCAGGTTCCAGGCATTAGCCAGCAGATCGCGCGAGCTGTTGCCCGCTTTCCCTGGCGAGACGCCCTTGACCGGGAGTTGCGGGTGATCGAGACGAGAGGTCTCGGTCTAGTACGGTTTGGTGACGAGCGATATCCGGAATTGCTGGCAGCCATCTATTCTCCTCCGCCGGTCCTCTATTTGCGGGGTACGATTCAGCCGAAGGATCGGGTCGCTGTCGCGATTGTCGGTTCCAGAAAGGCAACGCCGTACGGCAGCGCGATGGCCGAGCAAATCAGCGGGGAGCTCGCAGAGCGCGGGGTCACGATCGTAAGCGGGATGGCTCGTGGGATCGATGCCGCAGCGCATCGGGGGGCGCTGGACGCTGCCGGCCGGACCATCGCAGTGCTGGGATGCGGACTAGGGGTGACCTATCCCCCCGAGCACGCGGAACTGGCCGATCGGATTGCCGCACAGGGCGCCCTGATCAGTGAGTTTCCCATCTTTACACCGCCCAAGCCGGGCCACTTCCCACGGCGTAACCGGATCATCAGTGGGCTGGCGCGCGGCGTAGTCGTGATTGAAGCCGGGCTCGAGAGCGGAGCGTTGATCACGGCGAATTACGCGCTGGAGCAGGGGCGCGAAGTCTTCGCTGTCCCCGGACAGGCCACATCCCGATCCAGCAGCGGGTGTCACCAGCTTATTAAGGCGGGCGCGAAACTGACGGAAGGTTGGGAGGACATCTGGGAGGAGCTTGAGCCGCAACTCACTCTTCCAACACAGGCGGGAAGAGATGTGACCTGTGCCAGTCCTCCCCTTGAGCAGGACGAGATCCTGATCGTCGATACCCTGGAGGCCGGGCCCCTGCAGATCGATGACCTGATCGATCGGACTCAGCTTCCGGCCGGAAAGATGGCTTCACTGTTGCTGTCATTGATGCTGAAGGGCATGATTGAGGAGCTACCGGGGAAAAGTTTTGCGAAGCGGCTCAGGCCGATAAAACACGGGGTATAGGGAGGAAACACAGAGCGTGCCTAAGTCATTAGTGATTGTCGAGTCGCCTGCGAAGGCGAAGACGATCGGTAAATATCTCGGCAAGGAGTTTGTCGTGACGGCCTCGATGGGCCATGTCCGCGATC